>JBDLRR010000019.1:0-36955 GCA_039799985.1 Pseudomonadota bacterium
AATCGGTATTGTGATCGGAAAGTTGAACGACCCACGACCAGAAATCAGGCGAGAGGCATTCCTGTCTCATTGGCGCCGCATCAAAGAATCGCAGGATTGGCTTGAAGAGCTTTTCACACGATTGTTGAAGAATCGATTGCAACAGGCAAAAGTTGCGGGAGCGTCTTCGTACACTGAACTGTGTTTTTCCGATCTTGGTCGATTCGATTATACGCCTGCCGACTGCGCAACTTTCCGCACAAGTATCATGAAGGAAATCTCACCACTTGTCCGCAATCTTCAAAGCCGTCAACTCCTCAGTCTCGGCACAGCCAGCTTGAAGCCCTGGGATGCGAACATCTGGCCGCGATTCACTCCCAACGAACCTCCTGCCCAAGGTGACGTCGGCGAACTCCTCGATGCAGCCGGAAGAATCATAGGAAAGATTCACCCGGGATTCGGATCCTTTTATCAGAAATTGCGCGAACGGAACTGCATTGACGTGCATCCTAGAAATCACAAATCTCCTGGTGCTTTTTGTGTGGTGCTTCCGGAATCGGGAACTCCGTTCGTGTTTGGCAATTTTGCGGGTCATTTTCGTGATGCGTTCACCCTGCTGCACGAGTTTGGCCACGCTCTTCATGGATCTTCGTCGTTGCAAATTCGAAACACTTTACTGCGTCATCCAGGCCTTGAGTTTTGCGAAGTGGCTTCGATGGGATTGGAATTTCTCGCGCAGCCTTTTTTGAATGAATTCTGGCCGCGACCGGGCGACGCCGCGCGTGCGTGGGGATTACATTGTTTCAATGCTCTTCAATTCTGGCCTTTCATGGCTATGCTGGATGAATGGCAACACGTCGTCTATGCCGAAGAGCTGCTTGATCCGGACGACCGGAATGCGCTTTGGAAAGAACTCAATTCTCGCTACAGGCCCGGTATCGACTGGACAGATGCGGAAGAATTCGAAGAACTCGGATGGCTCAGCAGGCCACACCCAATGACTTCACCGTTTTATTACATCGATTATGGAATTGCCCAATTGGGTGCAGTTGAACTCTGGATGAAAAGCAAATCTTCATACCCGGATGCGGTTCAAAGCTACATCCATGGACTCAGTCTGGGCGCACAAAGAAACTTGCCTCAACTTTTTGAGGCAACAAACCTGAGATTTGACTTCTCACAAAAATGGGTCGGAAAGATTGGAAGAGTCTTGTTTGAAGAAATTGAGGGTCTCCTCTGAACCATCTTCAAACAAAAAAAAAGGACCCCGTGAGGGGTCCTTTTCTGCATCCGCTTCGCTGATTACTTGCGGATGTTCAGAGCGCCGATGAGGGTCGTGTAACGGCCTTCATTCTTGCGACGCAAGTAGTCCAAAAGGCAACGACGCTGGCTCACGAGCTTGAGAAGGCCGCGGCGACCTGCAAAGTCTTTTTTGTGAACTTTGAAATGCTCAGTCAGCGTGTTGATACGCTCGGTCAGCAGTGCGACCTGAACTTCGGTTGAGCCTGTGTCTTTTGCGTGAAGTTTAAACTTGCCGATGATGTCTGCGCGTTGCTGTGTGGTCTGTTGCATGATAGGTCTCCTTGCATGCATTTATGCGGAAAAACCGCTTTTTGTTTATGGGTCAAAACCAGACGAGGGACGGCTGACCAAAGCCTTGTCCACAAAACCAGTCATGACCTCTCCGACGGGATGGGCTAACACCCTCGCCACAGAAAGGCAAGTTGGAAAATGGCGTCACAATCATCCCTATCGCCACTCAAATTACCGACAGGTTTTGGCCTCGGTGGTCATATTCCAACGTCGATTACAACCGCTCCCGTAGATGCCACAAACGTCGATTTGAACCTTCAAGGGAGCCTCAACCCCTCGGAAGAGTTGATGTTGAGAGCGATCGTGGAATCGATGCGCGGAACGGGAGAGACCATTCCCAACCCAGCCGTGGGCTGCCTCCTGACGCAAAACGGACGGATTGTCGCCGCCGGGGCGACCGAGAAGCTGGGCGGCCGGCATGCAGAGCGGGTTGCGTTCGATAACGCCAAGAAAACGGGAATAAGTACTGCGGGTTTGGATGCATACGTCACTCTCGAACCCTGTTCTCATCATGGCCGGCAGCCGCCTTGTTGCGAGCTTTTCAAAGCCGCTGGAATCCGTCAGCTGTTTGTTTCAATTGCAGACCCCAACCCTGCCGTGAATGGACGGGGCCTGTCGTTTGTCAAAAGCGAAGTTCAGAATCTTCATTTGGGGCTTTGCAAACCAGCCGCAACGGCCTGGCATTTGCCTTTTCTCGTTCAACAAAGGCTCTCGAGACCGCTGATCGTGGGCAAATGGGCACAAACCTTGGACGGCGCCTTGGCCGATCAATCGGGCGAATCAAAATGGATCACCGGACCAGCCGCACGTGCCTATGGCCATTGGCTCAGGCTCAAATACGATGTGACCGCCATCGGGCTCACAACCTTACTTTTGGATCAGCCTTCACTGACAGTCAGAGACTGTTGGCGTCCCAACAACCGACAACCGAACATCTGCATCATTGATGCCCTCGGCGAGGCAACTTGCGACGATGCGCGTCTGAACACCGGACTCGAGAAAATCCTGGCCGCAGCTCCGGACCGCAAGGTGGCTCTTGCGACCACATGTGAAAACGTCGGTCGCCTCAGGAGCGGCGTGCCCGACTTGATCGAAATTCTGGCTTTGCCAGAGAAAACTTCCAACCCGGAACCGCTCTCACGCGCGCGGGGAATTCAACAATTTTGGGAATCTCAACAATTAGAAGCTTGGCTTGGACGGCCTGCCCAGAGCATCTTTATCGAGGGCGGAGCAAAACTCCTCTCGTCCATGCTCGAAATTAACGCACTGGATGTGATGCATGTTTTCGTGGCACCCATGCTGCTCGCGGGTGAAGCTCGCCGTTTAGGACGAGAAGAAAACCCGGCCCCAAAGCTTTCGAGCGCTGCGCATTTTGACGTTCTCTCCACGTTCGCGTTGGGCAATGATATGCTCGTTGAACTGGCTGCTCGGCCCTTGGTGAAAGAGTTCTTTTCCGAAGGATGAATATACAGAATGTCGGAAGTCACCACTCATAACGAAACTCCGCATCTTCAAGGTGGCACCCTGGCAACACCTCAAGTTGAGCCTGTTGCGCCTTTCAAGACCGATCGCCTCACGCCTTTGCTTTTACGCTTCCTGAACAGACTCAAACAAACCGGAAAATCGGTTCATACAATCTCCGCTTATCGAAACGATCTGTCGACTTTCTGCCAATTCCTGGCGGAAGAGCGCATCGACCCGCGCGATTTCCAATCCCGTTTTCAGGAACGTTGGACTCACCACCTCGCCAGCCACGGCAGAAAATCGCCTGCCAGCATCAGACGCGCTTTGATGAGTGCTCGAACCTTTTTACATTTCCTGATCAAAGAAAAGATCATCGAACGTTCGCCCCTGCTCGAGACCAAATCTCCAAAGCAGCCGTCGCACGAACTTCTTGTGGTCAGGCCGGATCATTATCACAAGCTCATCACAAGCCTTTCCAGCAATGCCAGGTCTGATGATCCAAAAGCGATTCGAGATTTGGCACTCATCCAGCTGCTTGGCGAATGTGGACTTAAGGCTTCTGAAGCAGCACAGATCAAATGGTGCGACCTGCTTTTCGAAGGCCACCCATTGCAAGAAGACTGCAGTGTGACCATCAGGATCGCGGGTCAGAACGAACGGATTGTCAAAGGCGACGCAGGCATCGCGCGCTCGCTTTCGAAATTGCAGTCGGCACGCATCAAACTCTTGTTGACAACAGAACCTCAAGACAAGCTTTTTTTCGGTTTTCTGAACGTGAGTCGCCGATTGAAATCGGGCGGTCTGCATCGGCATGGAGTCAAGTTTGTCATCTATGAGGTGTGCGAGGAAATTCTAGGTGTGCCGTACAACTCCGAGAGTCTCCGCAATCACGCAATTCTGAGATGGCTTGACCTGGGATTGAGCAGCCAACAAGTTGCTCAACTGGCGGGATATTCATCGCTGAATTCGCTCGAGCGATTTCGTTCCAAGGCCAGCGGTCAGCGTCGTCCCATGCGTCGAACAAAGAGGGCCAACAACGAAGGAAGCACGTCCAAATGAACGAAATCATCGGGCATTGTGAAATTCTCGAATTGGTCGGCTCTGGTGGACTGGGAGAGGTCTACCGCGCGAAGCATCGAAAGACCGGAAACATTGTTGCGTTCAAAAGATTACATGAAAAATATCAAACCAATCCCAAATTGCTTGGCCTCTTTCACAAAGAAATTTTGATGCATGCGCAGGTTTCACATAAACATTGCGTGAAATTCATTGAGGCCGACCTCACACCTCCCAATGCGCACATCGTGACCGAATTCATCGAAGGCATCAATTGCCACTACCTTGTGAAGAAAGTCGGACCACTGCCACCGCTGGTGGCATGTTGCATCACTCTGGATCTTCTCCAAGGACTGGATCACATCCACTGTCTGGACATGATCCATTCAGACCTGACACCCGCAAATATTTTGCTTGAAGTCACCGGACGCACCGTCCTGGCGGACTTTGGCTTGAGCTGCAATCAAGAAGTAGAAGATTATGAGGGCATGACAGTCGGCACTCCCGGATACCAGGCACCGGAAAGATTGCAACACGAGCCCATGACTCCCCTTGCAGATATCTACAATGCAGGAATTATTCTTCACGAACTTCTTACAGGCGATCGTATTTTCCCGAACCCAGATCCCAAAGACGTCATGGCACGAATGAAGAATCTGCCGAACAAAATTCATTCAAGTGGTGATGCCAAGGTCGACGAATACATTCAAAAAATGCTGAAAACTGCGCTGCATCTGAATCCACAAAAGAGATTCCCCTCGGCGCGCGACTTCATGTTCGCAATCTACCAGGTGCTCAAGGCCTACGACATTCGCTATACGCGACGAGCAATACTTCAGTGGATGGCCGACGTGCGGATCACCAAAAACAAACCTGTCGAACCCAAGCAAACTATCTACATCAGATGACTGCCATGCAGAGCAGCATCAGGATTGTCTCACTCGTACCCAGCCTGACCGAAACGCTTTGTCATTTCGGATTGATTGATTCGCTCGTCGGTTGCACAAGTTTTTGCGTTGAGCCTCGTGAATTGCGCTCGCGTGTGCCCTCGGTGGGAGGCACAAAGGATCCTCGAATTAAAGAGATCCTTGCATTGAACCCAACCCATATTGTTGTCAATACAGAAGAGAATACCGCTGCTTTTATAGAACAATTGAATGCACTTAAATCAACGAACAGTTTCGATGTCATTGAAACTTTTGTTGAGCACCCTGAAGACAACTTCAAACTGGTTTCCACTTTGGGAAATGTTTTCAACTTTAAAGAGCAGGCTCAACTCTGGATTGATCATCAAACACAGTCGCTTCAAAAGCTCAGGAAGCGCGCACATGAATTCCGGCATTTCAAGTTCACATATTTCATATGGATGAATCCTTGGATGGTGGCAGGAAATCAAACTTACATCTCATCCACACTTGCGCTCGTGGGCGGAATAAATGCAATAGAAACCAGCCACGATATGCTCGAGAGATATCCGACCGTGCATGCAAACGACCAAAGAATCGCAATTTCGGATGTGCTGCTCTTTTCTTCCGAACCGTTTCCATTCAAACATCGACACATGGAAGAATTCCAGCTGCAGGCAAAAACAAATCAGCCAATGCTCAAGGTTGATGGACAAGCACTCAGCTGGTATGGCAGCCGTTTTGAACAAACATTACTTTACCTCGGGAGGATACATGAAGAGATTCAAGAATCCTTGGCTTAAAACTTCACTTGCTGTTACGGTGGCAGGACTTGTGGCTGCCGCGCTCTCTCAACACCTTGTGGCGGCAACCAGTGCTCCGGCAGGTGCGACTTCAGCTCTCGTCTCTCAATCATCGCCAAGTTCAGATTCACTCGCCGCTGCACCAACCTATGTTGTTGTTGCCTGCAACGACGGCGACACCTGCCGTTTGAAAGCCTCCGACAATACGCAAATCAAGGTGCGACTCGTTGGAATAGATGCGCCTGAAATGGGTAAAAAGAGCAAACGCAAGCAAAAGGAAGGACAATCTGGAGGACTTGAAGCCAAAGATTTCCTCAACAAGCTCGTCGTCGGAAAAACGGTCACACTGCGCAGCTACGGCGCCGATGCCTATGGCCGAAACTTGGCGGAAATCATCGTCGAAAACGAACCCGCAAACTTGCGGATGGTGTCTGAAGGACTGGCCGAAGTATATCGCGGAAAGCCGCCCAAGGGATTCAACCTTCAACCTTACCTCACGGCACAGGAAGATGCGGTCAAAAGCAAAAAAGGCATCTGGAAGAACGAGCAATACGAAAGTCCCAAAGACTTTCGCAAGCGCACGAAAGACTAAAACCGTTCAATCCTTATCTGTGGAATCTTTTTTCTGTTGAGCTTTGGCATTAAAAAAAGCGACAACGTTGTCAGCAACCGCGGATGGCAGTCCCGCTTTTTCAATAAGCTCGGACGAACTTGCCTTGGATATATTTTCGATGCTTTTGAATTCCATCAAAAGAGCCTTGCGTCGTTTTGGTCCCAATCCTGAAATTTCTGTGAGTAAGCTGCGCAAGCTTTTGCCGTCACGCTTTTTCCTGTGAAAACTGATTGCAAATCTGTGAGCTTCGTTTCGCACTTGCGTGATGAGTTGATATTCGGGGCTGCCGATTTGCAATATTCTTGTCTCGGGTGACTGTTCAGGATTCAACTCTGCGTTTTCGTTTCGCCGCGGCAAAACCAACCGTTCATTGCTGGCGCGAATATTTTTTGCACGAAAGTCGCTACGGGTTCTGGATTTGGCAATTCCAACGAGCGGCACAGAGTCCAATCCCAGACTCTTCAGAACCCAGGCAACCTCACGCACTTGCGGTTCACCACCGTCCACCAACAAGAGATCGGGAATTTCATGCCGACGCTCCTCGCGGAATCGGCGGCGAATCACTTCACGCAGGCTTGCAAAGTCATCTTGCCCAACAACATCTCTGATGGTGTACTTTCGGTATTCGTTTTTTGCCGGAATTCCCTGCCTGAAAACAACTCCCGAAGCCACAGTCGAACCACCTTGAAAAGTCGAGATGTCGTAGCATTCTATCCAGTTGGGCAACCTTGGCAGTGATAAAAATTCCTGGATACCCGACATTCTTCGTTGAGCCGCATCATCGGCATTGATGCTCTCCTGCAGTTTTGTCTTTGCATTTTCGGAAACCATTTCACACAGACCCGAAAATGCATCAACAAACATCTTCTTTTGCGTGCCCTTCATTTTCTTTGCAATTGCTGGACTTCGGGTGCAGCTCAATTGAATTTCTTTTGCCGAACGACTCTGTCTTTGCGCTTGTTCGGTTTCCATTGCCTTCAGTAGAAGGTTCAGTCCCTCTCGCTTTTCAGTGGTGAGAAAATCATCTCCGGTCGGCAAAAAGACCTGCGCTGGAATCTCGTGAGTGGCATAGAATTGGCCGACGACCTGAAAGACAAACTCGCTTTTTGCTTCCATGTCGATTCGCGCAGGTTGACTTTTATCGTCGAGCGAAAGGTCAACAACTCTCTCGAGTCCATCGCGAATGACGTGTGCATTTCCGCCTATCAGCTTTCCGTCGCGCACAACCGCAAAATAAACTGCCACTGCGCTGCTGCTCCAGGCAAAATCAATCACATCGGCATCAAACCCGGGTAAAAGGGTGACGCTCTGTTGCTGAGCCAACTTTTCGAGTGCCCGCAATTGATCCCGGAGCATGGCAGCTTTCTCGTAATTCATTGCGTGCGCTGCAATCTGCATGTCGGCCTTCAACTTCTGAGCAAGCTCTTGGCTCTTCCCCGCCAAAAGCGAAAGCACACGCTCGACGAGGTCGCTGTAAACCGCCTTTTCAACGGGCAATTTACAGGGTCCCAGACAGCGCTTGATGGAATGGTAATTGCACGGACGGGTGACAGTCCTGAATACGTTGGGTGTACATTTCACGAGTGGAAAGAAGCGTTGAACCACGCTCTGGGTCGCCTGAAGTTCCGCGGCATTGGAATAGGGTCCAAAGTAGGCACCGCCATCGCTCTTCCGGCGTCGGGTTTGAATCACTCTTGGCCATTCCTCTTCCAGGGTCACCTTCAGATAGGGGTAGGTTTTGTCGTCCCGAAGCAGGATGTTGTAAGATGGCCTGTGGTGCTTGATGAGGTTGTTTTCCAGCAGAAAGGACTCGTTTTCGTTGTCCACGACTATAAATTCGAAATCCTGAATCCTTGCGACCAGGGCACGTGTTTTGGGCGTATGACGCTCCAACCCAGTGAAATAACTTCTTAACCTGTTTTGAAGATTTTTTGCCTTACCAACATACAAAACTTTCCCCTCGGACGATTTGTGGATATAGACTCCTGGAAGATGAGGGACGTTGGCCAACCTCTGCCTGAGGGCCGCCAATCGCTGATCCGTGGTCCGGTGTGGCTCAACCATACCGCTCTGTTCCTTTCGCCCTGACACGTCACCACCAAGGAGAGACTCTGGTGAGTCAAAACTCTCAACTCCATCTGACAAACGACTCGTTTATTTACGCCTGCCAATCCGAATTCGCAGCGCGTACGAAAAAAGACGGTTCGTTTAATTCTCATCTTCGCTTCGAAGAGTTCCTGACCGGAAGTTTCAAACGGCCAGAAAATCCAACGATGAAAGATTTTTCGCAAGTCGTTCTCTCAGTCGCACGTCACCATAGCCAGGTGACTCCCCAGTTTCGCAGACGTGAGCCAATTAATCTAGAAACAGTTTCGTATTTCACGTGTTCCATTGCCACACTGTTTGCCGACCTCGAATCAGCGTGCCGTGAATTTTTTGGAACAGGTCTGCCTGTCATTCCTGAAAATCCACCTGAATATTCGCCCGAGGCTCCTTTTGCCCATGCGCTTTTGAACGCGCGAACGGTTTATTTGGGGCAATTGGCAACCAATTCCGTGGATAGCGATTTCTCTGCATTTCCCCGTAGCGAATTCCCCACCGTTGCCGCAGAGCTGCAAGAGCAGACTTGGTCATGCGAGATGTGGGACCTGATTGCAGACGCATTGTTTTCGGTTTTTGGCGATTATGCAGACGCAGCCATGGGCTTTGCGTACTGGAAATACCAAGAGTCCCCAGAGCGGCCACCGATCGACTGGCGTGTGCGCCCACCTGTTGGCGAAGCCTATGCCAAGGCATTCAAACCCCTCCTGCGTAGCTCACGCGGAGATCGGGGAGATCGTGGTGGACGCGGAGACCGTGGAGACAGAGGAGATCGCGGCGGACGCGGAGACCGTGGAGACAGAGGAGATCGCGGCGCACGTGGCGAGCGTGGAGACCGCGCAGAACGCGGCGAGCGCAGTGCCCATGCAGATCGTCCCACACGTGCAGATCGTCCAGCACATGCAGATCGTCCAGCACATGCTGAGCGTCCGGCCCATGCTGAGCGTGGTGAGCGTCCTGCTCATGGCGAACGTCCAAAGCGCACAGAGCAAGGTGATCGCGAACAAGCTGGCCAGAAAAATTTCAACGAGCTCCCGGCGGAATCCTCCGACCGTCACGAGCGCAAACCTCGTGATGGCAAACCCAGAGACTCTCGCCACGACAACCCACGTCGAGGCGGTTCCGAACGACACAGAGACGATCGACCACATCGTGGCCAAGGCGGCCACTCTGGAGCTGGTCAGTCGAGCGAGCAGCAATTGTTTGAGGCTTTGGAAGAGGTCCGCACAGCAGCAGCGGCCCTGAAGAAAAACCCAGGCCACGGAGAAATTCAGCTCAAGCCCAACAACAGCTTTATCCGCCGCCAGCAACACAGTCTCGCTGTCGAAATGGGATTTGACACAGAAAGCCGAGGCGAAGGCAAAGATCGCGGCGTCGTGCTGCGCATGACGCAAGCCTGATTATCGCTCGGTGACTGAAAAAATTCAGGCGTGAGGCAACGGTTCTCGCGTCTGAATTTTTTTTTGTTCATGACTTTGTTCATGTCGCATCACTTCAACCTCGCCGGGGACAAATATTTCCCCCGTTGCGCCACAATTGAAAGTTTCGTTCCACCTCTCGTCCGCAAACTTTTTGTCGTGATGAGAAGGTGCCTTCCAGTTTGGACACTGATTTTGTTTTTATCCACGTTTGGCGGGCACTCCCGAAAGCATTCATTGCTGGACGATTGGGCGCAGCTTGATACTTTCCAAAAAATTCGGAATGCAAGCACTGACTTTCATGATCACGATTCAGACATTTCACAACTGCGAAAAAACTTCCTGTCAAACACGAAAATCAAGGATGAAATTCTTCAGGAAGAATTTCGCGAATCCGGGCTCTCACACCTGCTGGCTCTTTCCGGAGGACAAACCGCACCTGCCGCCATGTTTATTTGCAATTCCATCTTGGTGATTATTTGCATTCTGCTCAGAGGATTATGTCCACATCTCAATGCCACCTCCGTCATTGGAAAAATTCGAATTCTCACCTTGTTGATTAAAACTTCGGCTCTGACATTTCTTGTTGGACTCTATCAAAGCACGGGTGCCTTGAGTCGCACTTTGGCAACTCAAGTTTCGATGGCAGCGCGCTCGGCAAACACTTTGATCTCTCGTGACAGCCGACCTGTTGGAGCAAGATGGATTCGCACACTTTTCATCTGCTCACCCTGGATCCTGAGCTGGCTGTGGCATCAAAATCCGGTGCGTGATCTTTCATTTGTTTTGTCGCTGATGGGAGGTTTGACCGCAAGTCTTATTGATCAACTTGTCGGCCTGATAATTCACAATTTCAAGACGGAAAAATCTGAAGAAATGTCTTCAAAAAAAATTCTACCACTCTTGAACATTAAACCATTGATAGCTCTCAGCCGCTGGATTCTTGCAACCTCGCTGACAAGTACTTGTATGAGTTTCATGACTCTTCCTTTGTGGCCGTCAGGAGAGCTCCTTGACAAGATCCTCGCAAACCTTCTTGCGGGACCTTGTGTGCTCTTGCTTGTCACGCCTGCGTCGCTATTTGTTTGTCTTGGCATCGTGACTCAAACGGAATGGATAACCCTCGTCGCACAAAAAGCTTTGGGGTTTGCTCTGGTGATCCTGCGCGACATCGCACGTTGTTTCTCGAATCATCCCGTCGATGCACCACGCGCGCTCACCGACTCCCTATCGGTCACTTTATGGACGTCTGTCCCAGTTCCACCCCTGTTGATTTTGTCCGTCGAAATAGCACTACTTTATTTCTGCGTTGAAGCAATCCGCGAACGAAGACGGGAGGTCTAGGCAAAAAATAGGCACCTTCAGGCTCAGAATGGAAGACAGACGATCCCCTGACTCACGCTGACTTGATAGAATCAGCTAAAATTCCGATAAGATACTTAAGCAAAGGGGCGAGGATGCAAATTATGAAAAAGTCGTGTATTTTTGCAGTCTTGTCGTTACTCATTCTGCCCATGTCTGCACTGGCGGCACCCAAAGGTGGTGGCGGCGGTGGCCGAAAAGGCTTGGAAGACAGCAAAACTGTGAAATACAAGTCAAAAACTGAAGTCAACTTCGACGATGCGACGATTGAGGGGTCAGTGCGCACGCCGTTTGGTCAGGGCATCAGCTCGCGTGACCAAAAATTCAGCCGAAACTTCATCAATGTCCGCAAAAACTTTCACGACATGATGCTGCTCAGTACGGGCGGCATTTCTCCTTAAGACATCTCACTTATTGACCCAAAAGTTCCTGCAACCGATCCTCATTTAGGATCGGAATCCCCAATTTCTTTGCTTGCACAAACTTCGATGATCCGGATTCTTCATTGCAGACCAAGTAATGAGTCTTGGAAGTCACCGATGAAGCCACCTTGGCGCCCACCCTTTCCAATTTGCGGGTATAGACCTCTCGGGGCTGTGTCAGTGTTCCCGTGATGCATACGGTTTTTCCTGACAATGGGTGGTCTGCCAGATGGGCTCTTTCCTGTGCGGTGGTGTCAGATTCCACCGTTACAAAGCCGAGCAGTTCGTCGATCCACGTGCGTCGTCCTTGCAAAGACTCGACGAAATCCCGAGCCGACTTTTCTGCCCAACCTCGCTCGCCAGCAAGGTCCTCAGCGGATGCTGCAAGAACATTTTCGAGCGTAGAATACTTCGCAGCAACTTCACGACACTTGACCAATCCGCCACGCTTGAGGCCCAAGGAGGCAAGAAAAACAGCCAAAGGAATGGACTTCTTCTGCTGAATCGACGCAATCAAATTCTCGGCGGAGCGGCGAGCGAAACCCTCCAAGGATTGAACATCCTCAACCTGTAGCCGAAAAAAATCAGCCGGCGACTTGAGCAAACCGGCCTCGCGCAACTTCGACACTGTGCGTTCCGAAAGACCGAGAATTTCAAGAGTCTGCACGAAGTACAAAAAGCTTTCCTGATCTTTTGTTGGACAGGACAGGTTAGGTTGGGAACAGAAAAGATCTGGGCCCGAAATCGTCAGGTCATATCCGCAAGGACACTGCGTTGGCATCTCGTATGCAGTCGGTGCCGGTTTCTCCAAACCGATGATCGATGGAATCACTTCTCCGCTACGGGTGATTCTGACGTGTGCTCCAGGGGCATATCCACCCGCACGAATGAATTCCGCGTTGTGCAACGTGGCAAATGAAATCTGTGCGCCCGAAAGTTGAACGGGCCGAACCTGTGCACGAAATGTGACCTTGCCGCTGCGCCCGATGTTCGTCTCAATTGCGAGTATTTCGGTAACTGCGCTTTCGCTCTCTTGTTTGAAAGCGATACTGCCGCGCGGGTGATGGCTGGTGGTTCCCAAAGCCTCAAACAATATTTCATCATTGATTCGCAACACCAGGCCGTCGATCTGGTGATCTCTCGGACGCTGAAAACATTCGTTGACGAACAACTCAATATTGCCACCAAGAATGTCGCTTCCTACCAAACGCGTGGTCGACTCCGGCAAACCGGTGTCGAATCCCAGTTTCTGTAGAAAGCTGAGTTTTCCGAAATATTTATCCAATTGCGTCGCATTCTCGATTTTTGCCAACTCAGACGCGGTCAACAATTCCTCTTGTGAAACAGTGGCCGATTTACGGAAAACAAGAAAATCATAAGCTCTGAACCTGAGAACATTGAGAACTTCAATCGCTTCATCAATTTCCTTTCGCCCGAAGGTTCCGGGAACAGCATTCCTGTAGCTGTCGAATCGCTCGGTGAATGGCTGAAATTCATTGATCGGAAAGTACATCTCGCCGCGGACTTCAATTCGCAATCCACTCCAAGATCCAGCGAATTTCAGTTGCTTCGGCAAACTCAGAACATGCATCACGTGCGCGCTCACATCTTCGCCCAACGTGCCATTTCCGCGTGTGCTTGCCCGCATCAATCGACCATCAAAGTCGAATTCAAGTGACATCGCCATGCCGTCGACCTTGTCGCTGACAACCAATTCGCGACCATCTGCGAAGGAAACGATTTCGGAAGATTCATAGGTCTTGGCCAAAGACAACATCGCTGGGCGATGTGGAACCTTTTGGCTTGAATCCCTCAGCTTGTAGCCTACAAAACTCAATGCCGGGTGATGTGGCGCCAAGGTGCGGAGTTCATTTTCCAGAGCATCATAGGCCTCATCGCTGATGGCCGCTTTGCCCTGATAATACAGTTCTTTGTAGAGAAGAATTTGAGACGCAAGACGCTCAATCTTTGCCTGAGAAGATGAAGTCAACGATGAATGGTCCATGGATTCGGTTCACCTCTGTCAATGGGACACAGATTGAACCGAAAAAGAACACCTATCAACTTTGGGGCTTGTCTTTTTTACGGCCTTCCGCCGCTAAAAGCTTCGGCATTGAGCACGATTCGGCGCTTACGGCCCGCCTGACCCAGGGCACCGTGATCCCAGCCTGAATACTTCAACTTCGCCTTGGAACCATCTTGAACAAAGATTTCTGCACGCCGGTTGAACTTGATTTCAACCTTTCCAGCCTCGTGACGGCCTGAATAAATGCGTTGACCATCTGCGGTCACTTGAATTTCGATAGGCTCCGACAACACCAGGACCGCTGCGTTTGCTCCGGTCGGCTCCACCTTTGTCGTTGGCTTGGCAGGAGCATTTTCAGCCTGCTCTGCCACGTCCTGTTCAGACCCACTTACTGCAGTTGCAGCCGACGTTTCGCTTGTTGCAGCCGCCTCTTGCTGGGTTTCAGTTTTGTTTGGGCTTGCTTCGGTTTTTGCCGTTTCAGCTGTTGCAGCGGATCCCGCTTTTGCGTCGTTCCCCTTGTTGAGCGCAGTCGTATCTCCGGCCTTCTCACCTAAAGGAATTTCGCTGCCGGTTGTTGTGTCGGAAGCTCCAGCCTTGGCTTCAGTCTCAGATTGAGCTTCTTTGCTGGCAGGATTCTGATCACCTTCAGCACTGACTGCTGCTGGGCTATTTTCTGGACTGGTCGGCTGTGCATCATCACGCAAAGCCAAGCGTCCAACAACAAAAACCAAAACACATGCAGCCATCAAACCAACCGCAATGCGAAGTCCATGAGTTGCTGGCGATTTTGAACTTTCGGCCTGCAGATCTTCATCCTCGGCAATCTGCTGAGATTGATTTTTCAAATATTGTTCGGCAGCCGAAACACCAACTGAAGCCTGAGATTGTGCCGCTTGGACAGCTTCAGACTCATGAGCTTGAATCGATATGGATTCGTGACCCTGAAGCGAGGTTTCTGTTCCAGATTCAACCAACTCATCTTTTGACCTTGTCGCCACCGCTACTGAATTTTCAGCAACGAAACTCTCAACAACTGAAGATTCGACTTTGACATCAACTGCAGAAATGGGATTTCGAGTGTCAGAGAGTTTATTTGACTCAGTTTGAGTTGCTTGCTTCTCTTCGCGATCAAATTTTCCACGGTTGTTTTTCTTGTTTTTCTTATGTGAATGATGGCCGGTCTTTGCGTGCTCAACATCTGACCCAACAGGTTGGTCTTTTACCTCGACAACCGTGGTGAGATTCTGTTCAGGTGTCGCAGGAGCTGCCGGTTCCGCAAGCACCTGTACCTCGGGTTGCGACGCAGTGTTCAAAACTGCCACAGTCGTGTTTTTGGAAACCGACATTTCTTCACTCGCCAATACCATTACTGGTACATCCGAAACCGAAGTCGCGTTGTTTGCAGGTGTTGGAGCAGCTCGCTCTGGCATTGCCACAACGGGCGCTGGAGCTGCAGACATCTGCCTGATGCTTTGCGGCTGAGGTCTTTCATCCATGGTGTCGAGAGTGATTCCAAGAATGCTGGCGACGTCGGGCGTCACAACGTCCAAAGGCTCTTCCTCGGGCGTTGATTCTATTATGCGATGCGGAGTTGCTGGCTGAACAGGCACGACCCGCGCATGCGTATGATGTACTTCGGCTGGTCGAACGTTGCGTGTACTTGAGTTCAGTGTGCTGGTTCTGACCGGCTGTTCAGAGGTGCGTGCGGGCACAGCCGAGATTCCAGAATGCTCGAGCGAAACCCGTACAACTGGAATTTCGCGCTCAGCCATACCTTCTTTTTTGCTTCCGCCAATTTGGTAAGGAGCTTGAGCATCCTGCTCCGCTGGCATGACTGTTTGATTTGCGGCCTGATCGAGTTCAGGCACCGACACAGCGAGTTCACGCGCATAAATACGAACCAACCCGCGTCCGTTCAGACCGGGCGGAAGCTCGTTCCACTGGCCGTCTTCAATGGCAACAAGGTAATGTTCGCGAACTTTGATTTTCGCCGACAGGGCCGATGTGCTTCGTCCTATCGACTCGCGCGCTCTGCGCAGTCTAGCGCCGACCTGTTGGGCAATATCAGATGTCACTCCCAGTGCTGTCCGATTTCCTGATGTTTCCATCTCTGTTCCCATCACGTGTCGTTAACCTTTCGCATTATCTTGAAAGTTGTCGTCTCAATGCGAGCGCCTTCTTTTCGATCGCAGCATCGGGCTTTGCTCTCAAAATGGTGTCCAATTGATTCAAAGCCTGTTTCTTGTCTCCCAGCCGATGAGTAACCGTGGCAAGTTCCAACTGGGGCTCGATGCAACCGGGACAAAAATCAACGGCCCGCTGAAAAGATGCCCGCGCTTCCTGAAGTCGTCCAGTCGACATCTGACATTTGCCGATATTAAAGTAGGGAGCAGAATAAGTGGGATCTATCTCGAGTGCAGCGCGAAACTCGGGAATTGCCCGGTCGCATCGCTTTTCCTCAAAATAGGTCAGACCGATATTCAAATGAACCCGTTCCATAAACTGATACTTGCCACGCTTGATGATTTCTCCGAGCGCCAGGCGTGCGTCCTTCTGCCGACCCAGAAGAATTTGAGTGTAAGCTAAATTCAACCTTGCATCGTCGTTGGCCGGTTCGAGTCTGAGTGCGTTGGAAAAGCTCCTGAGTGCACCTTCAGGATTGTTGAGACCCAGCAATGCCAGACCCAAAAGCATGTGAACTTCGGTCGGAGCATCCTCAGCTTTTGATCTCTGCAAAAGAAACTGAACTGCCCTTTGATATTCACCTTGGCCAACCATTTGCCGCGCAAGTTCCAAACTCGCCTGTTGGTTTCTTGTTTCAGGCGTGTCGGTCTTCGTGCTCGCACAGCCGGTCGCGAACACAAGTGACATTATTGTGGTTGCAGCAATCCATCTCATATTTCGAACCCATCAAACCTGAGGCATTGTTCCGCGTTCAGAAGACAAAACCTGCCGTGGTTTCCCGGCAATATCGCTTGGACCCACAAGACCATCTTTCACCATTCGGTCCATCAGTCTTGCCGCCTTGTTGTAACCAATTCTGAAGTTGCGCTGCAGACTCGATGTACTGACGGTTCCCGAACTGACGGCAAAATCGATGGCGCGATCGTAGAGGTCATTCTCGTCCATCTGGGAGGTGTCGCCACCTGACTCGTCAATTTTTCCGCCCGAACCGGCGTCATTTTTTTGGCTGATTTGCTGAGCGTTTCGTTGAACGGCAGCCATCGTATCGTTGTCGTATTTTGCCGGATACAGCTCGCGCAACTTGTCGCTCAAATGATTGATCTCTCGGTCACCAATGTAGGCCCCATGACCGCGAACAATACGGCTTGTTCCCGGTGGCAAGAACAACATGTCGCCTTTGCCCAAGAGTCTCTCGGCGCCAATGCTCTCGATGATGGTCCTGCTGTCGTGCTTGGATGCAACCTGGAACGAAATGCGACAGGGCAGGTTGGCCTTGATGACACCGGTGATGACGTCAACGCTGGGCCGTTGTGTGGCAAGAATCAAATGAATCCCGGCAGCTCGGGCCTTTTGTGCAAGTCGCTGGATGGAATCTTCGATGTCGCGCGGAGCGGTCATCATCAGGTCACACAGCTCGTCGATGACAACAACAATATAGGGCAGGGGAGCTGGTGTTTCTCCAGCCAGCTGTTCAACAGTAAGACGGTTCGCCTGAACTTCCTGGTTGAAGGCTGCTATGTTTCGCACCGCAGCGCGGCGCATCAAGAGGTAGCGTCGCTCCATCTCATCAATCGCCCACTTGAGGGCACCCGCTGCCTTGGAAGGATCTGTGACCACTGGCATCAGCAGGTGACCAATGCCGTCGTAGTTCGAAAGTTCGAGCATCTTCGGGTCAACCAGAATGAAGCGAACCTGTTCCGGAGAGCGGGACATCATCAAACTGAGCAGCGTGACGTTGATTCCCACTGATTTCCCTGAACCCGTTGCCCCGGCAATCAGCAGATGCGGCATCCCGCTGAGATCTGCCACGAGAGGTGAACCATCCACGTTTTTACCCAACGCCATCGGCAAGGGTGTCGTGGTGTCGCGGAACTGGCCGTGGTCCATCACATCGCGCAAGGCAACAATCTCGCGAACCGGCGCAGGAACTTCAATACCTATCGTGCTCTTGCCTGGTTGTGGAGCCATGAGAACACTTTGCGCCTTCAAGCCCAAAGCCAAGTCTTCTTGCAACGACAATACCTTGGTCACCTTGATGCCCGATGCCGGCTCGAACTCGTGAACGTTCACAACCGGTCCTGGCTGACTCTTGACCACACGCCCGGTGACCCCAAAAGTCCCCAGCTTCATCGCCAAAAGATGCGCTTGTGTCTCAAGCCCTTTTTGAATGGTCAGGCTGTCGCCCTGAGTTGCCATTCCCTGCGGTAGAATCTCCAACAGCGACTCAAAAGTTTGCGGCGTCACGCTCGCGTTGGATGGCTTGTTGTGTTGCTTGAGGGATGGCCTGAGAGTTGATGACTTTTCTGCAGCCGACTGTTCAGACTCGGCGATTTTTTGTGCCATAAACAATGACTCTGTCGCAACAATTCTTTCGGCTGGTTTGCGCTCAACATTCGCAATGGCGGTCGCCACAACAGGTTTGCGCTGCGGTTCAACAATCACGCTTTCTTCTTCAGGTTGAACAGGCTGTTTTGTATGATTTGCCTTCGGTTCTTTGACCTCGCTGCTGGAAGCCTCGGCTGCAAGCTCGCGAAACCTGCTCCAAGGCAGGCGACCCAGAAGCCACACAACCGTGGACACCGGATTCACTCCCAGGCACAACGGCAAACTTGTCAGCAGGCCCGCACACAACACGACCCGCGCACCCGAGAGGCCAAAATTGGGAATCAACGCAGCAAGGGATTTGATTCCCAACCATCCGGCAATCGGAAAACCAATTCCTGAAAATGCGATTTCTTCACGAAATGAGCTCAACAATCCAAGAAAGCACAAAGCAAGCTGAGGATATCCAAAGATGCGCATTGCCCAGCGGGGCCGGACCCGTGGGCGCTGAAACAATTGCAGACTGTGAATCAGTGCAATCGCGCTGAAAACATAGGCGCCGACTCCAAAAAATTGAACCAACCACTCAGCAAGATTGGCTCCAAATGCACCCAACAGATTGAAATAGGTCGAGCCATTCGGCATTTTTGATGTCAGGATGAGATGAAAAGTCGACGCGTCCTTCGGATTGAAGGAATAAACAGAAAGGCAAATGACAACCGCCGCCGACAAGGCAACGAGAGCGAAATAGTCGGACACAAAAACCGAATTCTTTTTTGAATCCGAATTCCAATCTAAACTGAAGCGACCCATCGAGCATACCCTCGTCTGGAACAAAGGAGATCACATGGACACACTGCCGACAGCCATACAGGCTCTCGTCTCGGACGCCATGATCGGACTATTGTCACCCTTGGATTCTCTCAGATTCATGCGTTCCAAAAAATCGGTTCTGGTCATGGGACTGGCGCCTTACCTGGTTGCCATTGTCCTGTATGGTGTGCTTGTTGCCCGGTTCGTGATGCCTATGCTCACGGGCTTTCTGATAGAAAAGCAACTCATCCCCATCGGCTGGAACGGACTGCTGCTGCTCGACATCATCATCTGGGTTTTTTCACTGACTTTATTTGCAATTCTTGGCCCGGCCATCATCAACACCCTCGCAAGTCCACTTTTCGATGCGATCGCCGGACGCACCTATGAACACTTCGGTCGGCAAAAATTGCCGCCTGGCAGTCTGGCCACGGCCGTCCGCAGCTTTTTGGGTGAATGCTCGAAATTGGCGATTTGGCTCATGTTCACCATCTTTCTGGCATCCATACCATTTGCTGCAATTTTAGGCGGACCATTTGCTCTTTGGTTTTTGGGCTGGACCCAGGTCGACAGAACCCTCAACCTCAAAACCATGCACCTGCGCGAGAGGCTGCTTTTTGGCCTTGAACACGCACCGGCCTGCATTTGCCTTGGAATCTGGGGGCTCATTCCCGGCCTCAACACCCTGTTCACCTTCCTCATGGCCTCTGCGGGAGCCGTCGTTGTTGCAAAAGCTGAGCAACGTAATAATCAATAACGACGCCGATTCCCGGTTTGCAATCGGACAACCACGCACAAGGAACCACTGGTGCTGCAAAGACTCGGGGCCTATCTTGAGGCCATCAAATTCAGCCACACCATTTTTGCGATGCCGTTCGCGCTGCTCGCAACGGTGCTCGCGTTTCGTGGCGCCACTCCTCCTGCGTCGATTCTTATTTGGATCATTCTTGCAATGGTCGGCGCACGAACCTGGGCAATGGCGGTCAATCGGGTCGTTGATGCCCATTTTGATGCTCAAAATCCCCGCACCGCCCAACGTGCCGTTGCCAAGGGTGAGATTAAAAAATCCTCAATGATGATTTTTGGGGGTGCGGGAGCAGCGCTGCTGATTTTCGCAGCCGCAAGCTTGTCGCAAACCGCGCTCTACTGCGCCATTCCGTTGTTGTTGATTTTGGGCAGCTACAGTTACGCAAAACGCTTCAGCGTATTGTGTCATTATTGGTTGGGAGTATGCCTGGGACTGGCTCCGTTGGGAGCCTGGGTTGCCAT
Source organism: Pseudomonadota bacterium (assembly GCA_039799985.1). GTDB lineage: Bacteria > Bdellovibrionota_B > Oligoflexia > Silvanigrellales > Silvanigrellaceae > RFOM01. Next base: position 20,330 of record JBDLRR010000019.1, read on the forward strand.
CCGCGGAACACTTCCTGCGGAACTTTTACTCCTCACCGGCGGTATTGCTCTGTGGGTGGGTGGCTTCGACATCATCTACGCACTGCAGGACCGAAACTTCGACAAAGAAATCGGACTCAAAAGCATTCCAAGCCGCTTCGGCCTGGTGCCGGCGCTTTGGACGGCGCGCATCAGCCACATGGGGGCAGCAATTCTTTTTGCCCTGTTCGGATTTTATCACCAACTGGGTGCCGTTTATTTTTCGGGTCTAGTAATCTCTGTCGCACTGATGATTCACCAGCACCGGATCGTCCGTAAGGATTCGCTCGAAAGAATCGAATTTGCGTTTTTCAATTTGAATGGATGGATTGCGGTTCTGTTGTTTGTCGCTGCATCCGTTTCGCTGTGGCTCGAAACCGTTCCGTAAGCTCAAGGAGTTTGTCGATCATGACGTACCTGCACAAAGACATCGAACCCAAATGGCAAAAGCACTGGGCCAAGAACGATATTTTTGCGACCACGGAAGATCCTTCCAAACCAAAATATTACGCACTCGACATGTTCCCTTATCCTTCGGCTGCCGGACTCCACGTGGGTCACGTGCTCGGCTACACTGCAACCGACATCGTCGCGCGCTTTTACCGCATGAAGGGCTACAACGTTCTTCACCCGATGGGGTGGGACGCTTTCGGACTTCCAGCCGAACAACACGCAATCGACACGGGTGAACATCCTGCGAAGCTCACCTACCGCAACATCGACAACTTCCGCCGACAGCTGAGCGCACTTGGATTTTCCTACGACTGGAGCCGTGAAATCGCCACCTGCGATCCGTCCTACTATCACTGGACGCAAAAAATATTTCAGGTCCTGCATGATCGCGGTCTCGCCTATCAGGCAGAAATGGCCGTCAACTGGTGCCCTGCGCTCAAGACGGTTTTGGCAAACGAAGAAGTGATCGACGGCAAAAGCGAGCGCGGCGGACATCCGGTCGTGCGCGTGCCGATGCGCCAATGGATGCTCAAGATCACGGCCTATGCCGAGCGCTTGCTGGCAGACCTCGACGACCTCGAATGGCCCGAGAACATCAAAGACATCCAGCGCAACTGGATCGGAAAATCGGTGGGTGCACGCATCCGCTTTGCGATGTCAAATCATCCCGACGCAAAAATCGAAGTTTTCACCACACGGCCCGACACACTCTTTGGTGCGACCTACCTTGTGTTGGCGCCCGAGCATCCGCTCGTGGATAAAATCACCACCGCCGCGCAATCAGCAGAAGTCAAAAAATACCAAGACGAAGCAGCCAAAAAGTCTGACCTCGACCGCACCGAATTGAACAAAGACAAAACCGGCGCATTCACCGGCGCATTCGCCAAACATCCTGTCACGGGCGAAAATCTGCCGGTGTGGATCAGCGACTACGTGATGATGACCTATGGCACGGGCGCCATCATGGCCGTGCCCGGACACGACGAACGCGATCACGAATTTGCGCGTGCGTTTGGTCTGACGATCAAACAAGTTGTGCAATCGGCAGAGCATCCAGTTGATATTCAAAAGACAGCCTACAGTGGTCCCGGAACGCTCGTCAATTCGCAATTCCTCGACGGAAAATCGGTTGCCGACGCCAAGGCTGCGATGATCGATCACCTGGTGAAATCCGGACACGGCGAGGCCAGCACCACCTACAAATTCCGCGACTGGTTGTTCTCGCGCCAACGCTATTGGGGTGAGCCCATTCCTGTTTTGAAGAACGCACAGGGGCAAGTGTTGCGCACATTGCGCGACGACGAATTGCCACTCACGTTGCCAGAAGTCACTAGCTACGAGCCCACCGGCGACGGCAAATCACCACTCGCCAACATCACCTCGTGGGTGCAACGCGATGGCGATACTTTCGTTGAAACCGACACGATGCCCGGCAGCGCCGGTTCGAGCTGGTACTTTTTGCGCTACTGTGACCCGCGCAACACCAAACTTCCGTTCGACTTCAAGAAGGCACAATTCTGGATGCCGGTTGACCTTTACGTTGGCGGCCAGGAACACGCGGTGGGGCATCTGCTCTATTCAAGATTCTGGACGAAGGTCTTGTTTGATGCCGGCCTCTGCCCGGTCAAGGAACCCTTCAAAAAGCTCATCAACCAAGGGATGATTTGCCGCAACGGTGCCAAGATGTCGAAGTCGAAAGGCAATGGTGTCAATCCCGACGAAGTGCTCGAAAAATTTGGTGCAGATGCACTGCGCGTCTATGAAATGTTCATGGGTCCGCTGACGCAAACCAAGGAATGGGAAGATTCCAACCTGGCCGGCATCTATCGCTTCCTGCAACGCATCGAACGCCACGTTGTCGACGAAAACGGACGCAGCCTGCTCAACGACGAAACCCCGAGCCGCGATGAACTGCGCTTGCTGCACAAGACAATCAAGAAGATCACTGCCGACATCGAAAACTTGTCGTTCAACACGTCGGTTTCACAGATGATGATTTTCCTCAACGGCATGGCCGAATCCAACTGCAGATCCAAAGCTGTGTGGCGCGAATTCATTCCGCTGCTCGCACCCTTTGCGCCACACCTCGCCGAAGATCTCTGGCACACGTGCTTTCATGCCGAAAAATCGCCTGCAGAGAAATTATATCCATTTGCCAGCGTCACGGCGTGGCCAAGCTTCGACGAGTCACTCGCACGCGACGACGAAGTCAAGATCGGTGTTCAGATCAACGGCAAGGCGAGGGGAGAAATCACCCTGCCGCTCGACTGCGATCAGGACACTGCGGTGAAGATTGCGAACGAAGACAAAACCGTTGCAGCAGCGCTCGCCACAGTGGACGTCAAGAAGGTCGTGTTTGTGAAGAACAGGATTTTGAATTTTGTGGGTGCGCCGAAGTGATGTTTAAGACATCCATCCTATCGATCATGTGCCTTCATCTCATGGCATGCACCACTAGTAAATATGAAATGCTAGCGGATGGCCGCACTTGGCTGATCACCAGGCGTGGACCTGGGTGCGGCTTGTTCGACTCCGAGCAGTCTTGCAAGGGATCATACGCAGATTCTATTCATGCTGATGCAATTGAACTCTGCGGAAAAGAACCTGAAAGATTTTTTCAATGTGCACGGCAAAGTCACTGGGATTTTTACTATTATGGATGTTTTGCGGCGTGCAAATCGGTTCACGGTCAGCAAGATGCTTCTGCCGAGAGCGTCAAAAACGAAGATTCAAGCCAGAAACCACATCAAAAACTTTACGAACGCTTGCGAAAATCAAAATGAGCCAAAACAAGCTTTTTTGTAACTTTGGAAATAATCACAGACACCTAATGCTGAATGAATGAACACCGAAAACCAAATTCGGAAGACGAGTTTGTAACTCCATAAGCAAGTGAAGTCGCGAACAGTCCTTGCCGAGACCCACCTTCACTCTTGGGCCCTCCCCGCATCACACTCCCTGCAGCTCTTCCGTACAACTGACCGACATTTTGAGCTGAATCATACAGCCCTACGGGAGCAAAGAGCAGCCGATTTACCCCACCTTGATTGAAGTATGTAGAGTCCGTAAATTGGAACCAACCACCTGAAATTTCTGAATGCACTCCGAGTTCTGTGTAATGATCGCTTACGAATTGCCAAATATTGCCACCAATATCCCAAACCACTTCACCGTTGCTAAGAGTCTGAGTTCTGCGCTGCTCTCCTCCAGAGCCATAAGCCATTGTCGCGCTGTTTCCAGTACCAAAATATCCATCGGCATCGCTGATGGAGTTTTCTAAGATAGATCCGGGAGCGTTGTCCGAATGCCCCCGCGCCATGGAACCGCTTCCTACAACTCCACCACTCCAATTTGCGGCAACACTTTCGGCATTTCGAGCCAAAGTCTGCCATTGGGTGTTTGAGATGAGCCGATAGCCTGTACCCGCGTCCGCACATGCCTTCAGCGCACTACCGGGGGAACTCTCATCCGTGCCCCTCTTGATATTTACCCAAGGCGTGCCTTCAGCTGTGCTCGTCGCATATGTCGAACCATTATTGTCCTTTGCCGGATACTTCATCACACAAAAATCTCGATCAACGTCGAGCCACCACTGTGCGTTTCCCATTGAAGCATTCACATTTCCAAGTCCTGGCACTCCACTTCCCGGAACGCCCACATATCCCACTGGACAAAGAAAGGCAGTTCTCTGAATCGTCTGCGTCACGGTTTCTTTTGTTCCATCCGAATGAGTTGACTCAACCGTCAAATTAAAGGAGCCAGAACCTGCAGGAAGATGCAAAATAGCCAAAAGCTCACCCAGGCCACTACATCCGACGAACTGAACCTTTCCTGCTGAAGTCGAAGCTGCGTGTGAACCATTAGGATCGCATCTTCCCCATATAGCTGGTCTTAATCCTACGACCGTCGTTGCAAAGAGCGACAGCACACTTTGGGTTCCACTCGTTGTTCCAGCCGGGGATCCCGTTCCGGCTGATGTGCCTCCAGACGCGGTTGAGGAATCCGGTTGACTGGTGTTCGATGTGGGGGCAGTGGACGTTGGTACTGCAATTGGCGTCGCTTGAACGCTTGCTTTGGACACTTGTCGCTTGCGGATCAACGGATGACCTGAAGTCGAAGTTTGGTCGTCTGGAGCCACTTCACCCGATAATTCTGAGTTTCGATCATCGCCCTCTTCAAGTGGGGGAGCGGGGCGAAAACATGAGGACAAAAAAGTTGTCGCTGCCAAGAACACGACAATTCCAACACCTGATTTTGAATTCAATCCTGCGTTCGGCAAGGCCCGATCGACTCCTGTTCTTTGTTCCACCAAAGAACCAATCGGCACATTCGATCTATGTTGATAGCTTGAAAATTGACGCCGAGAAAACGGAATTTAAGAACCTGATATTCCATTGCTTTTATACACACCCCGACCCGTTTCAAAACGAACTGCGAGTCGGGGTTGTAACTTTTGGAATCAAAGCCCGTTCTGGGCCCGGTGCACAGTAAAGGTGACGAGGTTCACAATTTCTTCTACATCGCTGTTGCGCTGAAGAACGTTGACAGGTTTACGCATGCCAATCAGCAGCGGGCCGATAAGCGTTGCTCCACCCAATTTGTTGAGCAGCTTGTATGCAATGTTACCCGAGGTCAGGCCCGGAAACACAAGCACGTTTGCCGGTCCCTTGAGCGACGAAAAACTGAAACTGCGTTGGAGAATCTCTCCGCTCACAGCCGTGTCGGCTTGCATTTCACCGTCAACTTCAATATCCGGACGCATTTTCTTTACAAGCAGTGTTGCATTGCGAACGCGGTCCGCCATTGGGTGTTTGTTGCTGCCGAAGTTGCTGAAGCTGAGCATTGCGACGCGCGGCATTTCGTTCAAATACAAACGCGCGGTGTCGTGCGCTTGGATTGCGATTTGCGCAAGTTGCTCTTCGGTTGGTTCAATGTTCACCGTTGCATCCGACAAGAAAATGCTCTTGTCGCGCCACACCAACATATAAACGCCTGCAAGAACTTTGTCGGGCTGAGTGCCAATCACTTGCAGCGCAGGTCGAATGGCATCGGGATAGTTGTGATGCACGCCTGAAAGATAAGCCTCTGCGTCTCCGCGCTCGACCATCATTGCCGCGTAGTACTGATTTTCTTGCATGAGTTCTTGGGCCGACATGCGGGTCACGCCCTTGCGCGAACGCTTTTCAAGAAGAATCTGGGCATAATCTTGAGTCTTGGGTGATGTTGTTGGATCAATGATCGCAACATCCGCCAAACCATCCAGTTTTTGCTCGCGTATGATTCCACGAATTCGCTCAGAATTTCCAAGCAAAATTGGATCACAAATTCCTTCTTCAACCAACTGCTCGGCAGCTCTCAAAACTGGAAGACTTGCACCTTCGGGCAGCACAACCCGAGTACGACTTCCCTTCGAACGGTTGTTCTCAATCACCATGCGCTTGATTTTGCGAGTGACAGACGCTGCAACACCCAAGCGTCCTTCAAGATGATCTTTGTATTCTTCCAAATCGATCATCTTGCGGGCAATGCCACCTTCAATTGCTGCTTTGGCAACCGCAGGAGCAACCCAGGTCAACAAGCGTGGGTCAAATGGCTTGGGAATCAAATAATCACGACCAAAGGAGTAGTCGTGACGCGCGTATGAGCGGCTCACACTCTCGGGCACATCTTCTTTTGCCAGTTCTGCCAGAGCATAAACGGCCGCCATCTTCATGTCTTCGGTGATTTGCCGTGCCTGCACATCAAGCGCACCACGGAAAATGTATGGGTAACCCAACACGTTGTTCACCTGGTTGGGATAATCCGATCGCCCGGTGGCAATGATCGCGTCATCGCGCACAGCAATGATGTCTTCCGGACGGATTTCCGGATCCGGATTGGCCATGGCGAAAATGATAGGTTCCTTTGCCATGCTGCGGACCATGTCTTGGTTGACCGCACCGGCTACCGAGCATCCGCAAAACACATCCGCACCATCAAGACACTCAGCCAGCGTGCGTTTGGTTGTGTCGTTGGCAAAACGTTCCTTGTATTTGTTCATGCCGTCGGTGCGGCCACGGAAGACAACACCCTTGCTGTCGCACATGAACAGATTTTCACGGCGAACACCCAAATTCAGATACATCTGGGCACAGGCGATGGCAGCAGCACCCGCGCCGTTGACCACCACCTTGATGTCCTGGATCTTCTTGCCGGTGATCTCGAGCGCATTCAACAAAGCCGCACCACTCACGATTGCAGTACCGTGCTGGTCGTCATGGAACACTGGAATGTTCAGCTGTTCTCTGAGTCGCTCTTCAATTTCAAAACACTCGGGCGCCTTGATGTCTTCAAGGTTGATGCCACCAAACGTCGGCTCCAGCATGCGGCACGCCGAAATCACTTCGTCGACCGACGGTGCGTTCAGTTCGATATCGAAACAATCAATGTCGGCGAACTTTTTGAAAAGGACGGCCTTTCCTTCCATCACAGGCTTTGCTGCATAGGGGCCGATGTTTCCAAGACCAAGCACAGCCGTTCCGTTCGAAACCACTGCCACGAGGTTTCCACGGGCCGTGTATTCAAAAACGCTGTCTTGATTCTTTGCGATTTCTTTGCAGGGTTCTGCCACGCCAGGCGAATAAGCCAGTGTGATGTCTTGCTGGGTTTTGCATTCCTTGGTGACCGCAATCTCGATTTTACCTTTGCGGCCCTTCCGGTGATATTCCAATGCTTCGTCGCGGATACCCATGGTCTCTCCTTGCCGTTGACCGGGAAAACAGGCCCGAATCTAGCCTTGCAGCCGGCGGAATACAATGGCGCACTCAACATCTATTCTAGAAATTGATGCACAAAAGGTCAAAGAATTGTCCGTGCAACTCCTTTCCTAGCGACCTCCAGCATGAGCCACTACGCTGAAAATACTGCCCAAGGAGTATGCACATGCTGGAACAGACGAAAAACAAAGGCCGTTGGTGCAAGCTTGCCGAGGCTTCGCAGTTGCTCGGAGTTTCCGAAATCACGGTTCGCCGCAAGGCCCGGTCGGGTCAGCTCAAGGCCATTCTTCGCAACGGTCGCTATATGGTTTTTCTTGAGGAAGATGCTGAATTGGGCATGTTTACGGCGGGCATCGACTCCACCGTTGCTCCGCTCAACGTGGCTCAACCGACGCCGACTTTAAGCAGCGGCAATCGCAGGATAAGTCGCCCTGAGCAGAATGGGAGTGGTCAGGAAGAGGTTATCCAGTCCTTGAAACGAACGATCGAGGATCAGCAGACCCTGATTTCTTCTCTTGAAGCTTCAATTTCTCGTCTGAGTCAGAAACTGGCTGCCGAACGAAATTCCAGTAGATAATCTGATAGGCCATAAAGCCGGCCAGCAGCAAAACCTGACCCATAAGCATCATGTTCACCTGTGGCACAAAGGTTGCGTCGAGCCCAAGAACATGCGGCTTGTCGCGCCAACTCCATAGAATTGCCGTGGAAACGAAAACCAGCGGATGACAAACAAAAAGGATGGAGTGCAGCCACTGCTCGCCTGCGTCGCACAGTTTTGCGTGAACCCATTCGTCCTTCGTCACAAATAGGCACGACAGGAATCCACCCACAACAAATGCAACCAAGCTCACACCGCTGAGCGGAAAAAAACAGCTGATGGATGCAACCGCAAGAACAGTCAGAGTGTCGAGTGGATGCCCAATGCATTCCCAACGCGGCAATCCACGTTTGTGATGATAATGGAATTCATCAAAAGCCAACGCGCAGGCCTGCAGGGCCATGGGAATCACGACAAGCAGAAGTACGAGCATCGACGACATCATCAGCCAGCATCCGCAACTTCAAAAAGGCTGCCCGCTATCGTGAGTCCGGGCCCAAACGCCATACTCAGGACTCGTGTTCCAACAGGATATTTTTCCTTGTTCGACAGCACTTCGCTCCACACGTGCGGCAGAGTTGCTGAAGACATGTTTCCATATTTGCGCAAAATCAACCTGCTTGCCTCGATTTTTTCATCCGGAGCTTCAAGCAGTTCCTGCAGATGGTCGATGATTTTTGGCCCACCTGGATGAATGGCGTACACAAGTCCAGGCAAGACGTCCTGAACAGCCATTCCTGCGCGGTTCGACAATCGCTCGATGAAACTGCGAACGGATGACGAAATCAGTGCAGGCACATCGCGTGACAATGTCATCGCCATTCCCCAAGGCAGCGGCAACCAGGTCATGGCATTCGCTGTTTGTGGGATTTGCTCTTCGTTCATGGCCAGAATCTTGAGTGATCGCGACTTCGCAGCAGGTTTGGTCCCAACCCGATAGCGAATGAATCCATCGGCAAACAAACTCTGCACAACCAACTGCTCGGGCGAATGCATCAACGGGTTGAAATGTAGAGTACAAAGTTCAGAATGCACAACATCGACGCCGGCATTTTCGTTCGTTTGAACCTCATCACCCTGCTGAAGCGCCAATGCTGCAGCCATGCGGGTAGCTGGAAGCGCTGCATAGCAGCCCATGTGGTAAGCATGAAAAACACGCGTCGATGCAGCAGAACCACGCTCGACTGCAAACCGTTGGAGTGGGCTTGGACTCAAATATCCAGTACAGCTCACGTGAATCAGATCCTGCTTGAGCTTCTCATCTTGGGTATACAGCTCATCACATTTTTCACGCACAAGTTTGTCATAGGCTCGCTGGCGGGCTTCCATGTCATGCCCACCCGGGTTCTGGTTCAAATTGAACACCGACATTTTGTCCCAATCGAGGTGGGAAAAATCATCCAGCTCATGTCCTCTGTGCGCAATTCTTTCTGGCGAACAACCAAATCTACCAATCAGTTTTTCAAAGAGTTCGACGCTCAGATCAGTGCGTCCACTCGGAAATCCCGCGGCCCGCTCGGCATGCGCGTGTGCTTCGGCCAACCACCGGATGGCGTCTTCTTGCGACTTTTCAAAACGCGGCCGCGCGACTCTGAAATCATTAACAAAGATTGGGGTTCGCATCCCTGAGACTCCGAATCTGATTAGAAATGGCTAGTTGCTGGTTCGCAGGGACTCTAGCACGCGGGACGCAACAGCGTCAGGTGGCAAATCCGCCAAACAACTGTGATGACCCAGTGGACAAGCACGGTGGCCGTGTTTTGAACAAGGCTGACAATCCAGTGAACGACCGACAACAGAGCGATAATCCAGAATTTCACTGGCAGGAGCGAGCGGGCCAAGACCAGTGGTGTGAGGAGTAGGCCCAAAAAATGCAAATGTCCGAGTCTTGGTTGCGCTCCCAATATGCAGAGGAGCAGAATCAGGGGTCAAGACAAATGATGCTCTGCGAATCAACTCGATCAACTCAGGCAGGGGCAAACAACCACGCGCATCAATGACGCGGGATTCTATCTTCGAAAAAAGTCCACTTTTGCGAAGTTCAGCGAAAACTTTATCGATCGCCACTGCATCACTGGGTCCGCCTGAAATCACACAACGAAAGCCAGGTCGTTGATCCAAAATTCGCGCGATTGCTGGGGCCAGGAGTTCGGCAGGATATCTTTTTGTTTCCCAAACACTTCCCGGAGCACAAACAAAAAATTCACCGTTTTTCGCATCGAAGAAATCTGGGAAAGAACGAGAGAACTGGGTGAGATTCGCATCGCCCAAAATGCACAACTCAGATTCGGCCATAGACTGTTCGCTTACCAAACCCCTTGCGAGTTCAAGGTAGCGCTCGGATTCGTGTCGACAATGGGCCACTGAGCGCCGCTCGGTGTTAATCGAGACGAAAGATGCATCTGCAAATGTGATGATTTTCCGGTGACCACTCAACAAAGCCAACAACCCGCTGGTGAATGACTTGTGTGCCAAGACCAGAACATCCATCTTCTCTGCACGTATTTGCGCCGCAATGGTTCGAATCATTCCAATTTTGCGCAGGCCTTTTCCCTTGTGCACAGCAACTGTTTTGAAAATGCGAGGATCAAATTTGTACAAAGCGCATCCGGCCGGATTCGAGAACAAAACCACTTCATGCCCATCCCTGTGGAGCGCATCAATAAGACGCCCCAAAAGAACAAGGTCTCCAACAAAAGCGGTATTGAAAACACCAATTCTCAAATGGTCTTCTCCATCACCAAAGCATCTTCTCCTGTTCGGTAATAAGATTTCCGCACAGATATCTTTTTGTACCCGGAATTCAAATACAACTGCAATGCAATTTGATTGCCCGCGGCAACTTCAAGAATGATCCTCGACACACCCAGGCCTTGCAGCTCCCGTTCCAAAAGTTCCAACAGTCTCTTTCCCGAACCTTTTCCGCGCTGCATGCGATCGACCACCACAAAGTCCAGGTCAGCTGTGTCGTCAAAAAATCTCGCCTGCAGAAAACCTACAGCGTTCAGCCGCTCATCAAGCCCAACAAAGAGGAGTTTTCCCTCTTTTTCGAACCCATTACTGTTATTGGAAAAGTCTGAAATGAAGTCCGACAATGATTGCCGCGAGGGCCCGTATTCACTCTGCCTGGAAAGTTCAAAAAGCTGATCAACCACAACCTCTGGTGAAGTATACAATTCGACGGCGGATGCACGCCTCGTGTACTTCACGAATGTCAGACTGGATTGCTTTTCAATTTGAAGGTTCATTTTTTCTTCGAATCCATCACTGGTGGCTTGTGCCAGTACCAGCCCACCGAAAACAGGTTTCGATTCCTCTCAAGCGAACCGCGCACGCGAATGAAAGATCGGATCCGCATGACACTTTCAACCCACTTCTTCTTGGTTTGCTGACTTGCCGATTGAACCTCTTTAAGGAGTGGTTCCGGAATCGATCCAAATGCTTCTTTGGAAAGATCGTTCATCTTCTTTAAATTCTGCGCAATATCCTGTTCGCGCTGAACAAAGAGATTCAGCTTCTGAACATCGAGCCAGATCAACGCACTTTGAAAAAACAACTTGAGTTCTTCCGGCCAGGTTTTCATCATCATGATCACCTCAGCGCCTGCGGAGTCTCCTACCGGCAAGTCCTTCAACCAATCAATCGAAAGGACCACCGGCTTTTCATCTGGGCCTCTGGTCAAATTCCACGCAACAAGCATACCGACAGCATCTGCAGCCGTGTATATCTCGCGGCCCACGGTCAACACGGCACGATTGACTAAAATCGCCTTCTCGCCAGGCTGGCCTTCGCCTCTTGCTGTTCCAAATGTTAAAAGCAAAAGAAAGCAAAATAGTCCTGCAAGATAATTTCGCTTGAACGTTGAATTTAAAGAGCTGAGTCTGGTTTTCACGTTCACCGCCATCAATTCACCATCTGACCCCAAACCAAAGATCCACCCAGAACATTACCACGTGTTCGCGAGTTGCGCGCACTTTGCATGAAACGATATTCAAGAGCCAACATCAGTTCATTTGCAACAGGAATCTGCAGCAACACCCCAGCAAATGCTGTCGGCTCAGTCGCCTCATATCTGAGAGTTGGAATCAAATTGAGATTCAGACTCATGTTCTGCCATCGTGTCGTCATTCCGACTCCGAAAAAGCCAAAAGGACGCGCGTATCGAAACGGGCCAGTGGAATTCATTTCTTCAGTCATCAGCGGATGAAGAAGGTCACTTGCAAGATAAGACCAAACATATTCTCCCGCACCAGGCCCGGTTCGACCACAGAACATCGAAATGCGACCCGCCCAATTGTCACGGAGATTTTGACCCAATTGCAATCCGTAGGCAGAGGCAACCGATCGCTCTGAAGTTGAGATGATCTGAGCACCCGGCAACAGCTTCATGACTGTGAACGACAGCGAACTGGAACTGACAAAATCCCGCTCCCAGCCAATAGGTCGAAACGAATGACCCTCGTTCAAATTTGCTCGCGCAGTTGTAGAAAAGAAAACTGCCGCCAGTCCGATGAACGCCGAGCACAAGACGGAAGTGAATTTCACCTTCAATCTTTTTTGCATTCGGGACTCCCACGGTATAGCTTCTGGACCATCTTTGAGGTCAAGAAATGAGTGTAGTTCATCTTTACACGGATGGCGCGTGTTCCGGAAATCCTGGTCCCGGGGGCTGGGCCTGTGTGCTGGTGGCCGGAGACCAAGCGCGGCTGATGTCTGGCTTTGATCCTGCAACGACAAACAATCGAATGGAGTTGATGGGCGTCATCAGCGGACTTGAGGCACTCAAGCGCCCCACTCAGGTCCATGTTGTCACCGACAGCACCTACGTCAAGAACGCATTCACCGAAGGCTGGCTTGAAGGTTGGCAGCGAAACGGTTGGCGAACTTCCTCCAAAGAGCCGGTCAAAAACCAGGATCTTTGGCTGCGCTTGTGCCATTTGCAGCGTATGCATTCCCTGTCATGGGAATGGGTCAAAGGACATGCAGGTCATCCAATGAACGAGCTCTGCGATCGACTCGCCCGCGAAGCCATCACCGCAAAAGCAGGAACTGATCAGCGGAAAGCAACGGAGCAACTCTCAAAGTAACAAGCCAAGGTTGATTTGCACTCGAACATCAAGAGAATCTCCACTCTCGAGCCATCGTTTGCTGAGGGTTGTGTCGTCGGTCCAAAGAACCTGAGGAATGGTAGTTCGCAATCCGTAGGCTGCGCTTCCGGTCAGACGTTCGCTCAATCTCACCCGCCAACCCAAGTCTCCGGCCATCTTCAATACTGCCAAATTTGTCTTTGCGCTGGATGCTTTTGCTTGCGCGTCTTCGAGGACTCCCGACACCGCCAGATTGGATTCTGCCCTTAAAAAAGGTCCCTGTAGGGTGACCGATTGTGGGTAGTACTGAAGACTGATTCCTGCACCAAAGTTTTGCTCGCGATAACGTCCCTTTTGGCGCGCTTCCTGAAACTCACCATTCCAGGCAAAAGAGACACTCTCAAACAGAAAGCTTTCCTGGGCGACGCGGTAGCGCCCCCACATCAAGTCTGCGGGATTGACTTCCACGAGCGAATAAATTCCATCTTGAGCTGCCTGCCGTTCACCAAGACGTTGAGCCGTGGCCACCAACGAAGGAACACCCAGTAAAAGAAAAATGCAGAGCAACAACAAGACACGTGACTTTGGGAGTATCACCTGGCACCCCATCGAAAGAATTGTCTGTTGCTATTCTAGTTTGCCAATTAAAATTTTGGATCGAGGACTGTCACGGTTTGAACATCACCCGGGCGAATCCGAACCACGTCAGCCCAAAGCAAAGCACCTTCACGACTCTCAACAATCAACGCATACTGTCCTGGAGCCGCACCGCAAACTGCGCGCAGATAACGTGTCGTCTTGACATCTTTTGCGGACCGCAATGAAACAACTTTGCAGACATCTTTTCCGGACCAAGTGTCGCGAACGCTCACCACAATATCCTCGGGTTTGTATCCAAGGCTCATGGTATCAAGCGACAAATACATTCCACCGATCGTCTGCTCCTGAAGTTGTGGAACATCGACGTGTTGATTGACGATGTCGTCCCAAGCATCAGAATCCAGAGCAGGAACCGAGATCGACTCGGCGTGATCCTGGTAAATACGGGTTTTCACGGTCTCAAGTTGCCGCAGCATCGAATCTGTCAAGAGCTGGTCACGCGCCAAAAGCACCCGCGACCAAGGAGCACCAGGTTGATCAGGTGAAAGTCGAACTTCGAGGAACTCCTGACCGCCGGGAAAGTATTGAACGTCGTCCTCGCTGGGCCGGACCGAAGCATAAGTTGGATCTGTCTGGAGAAGAAAACGAGAAACCTTGGTCCACACGGGTACATCGTTTCCGAAAAGCCAATCGCGCAAACGATTGTCACCGAATTCGGGCTTTACCCCACGTGCAGAGAGTTCAAGAACCTGTTGGGTGTCCAAGGGTTCAAGCAGAGAAACTTTTCGATAGAGCGACTCCGAAACATCGATGACAACATCGTGCTCAAAAGTCGAAGGCTCTACGTGAACCACCACTTGTCGTCTGGCTCCGTTGAGCAAAAGAATGCGAACGTCTGCAAGGCTGTGTTCCAAATTGAACACGCAAAAGCGACCATCCTCGGAAAGCTCGTTCTGCATCGCAGAAGGCAACCCGTTGGCAGAAAAATAGTAAGTTTTGACAGACTTCTGTCCTGCACTGACAAAGACCTGACCACCTGTCAAAGCCGGCAAGCTCGTGTGATCCAGACGAGCACAAAAGCCACCATGGTTCATTTGCTGTGTCGTGCCGAAGCTGTTTGCAAGCTGATCAATTTCGCTCGTTTTGGCCAAGTTAACTTCAATCGAGCGCTCTCGCCCAGAAGCCACCACCGGCACAAATCGTCGGGTTAATCCGCCATCCAAATGCCAAACCAAAAGCTCAAAACGTGAATTCTTGGGCACGTCGCGCAGCTCGAAACCACCAGAAGCGTCAGTCTGAACCTCGAAACCCGAGCCCGCCATTCTCAACACAGCCCTATCGCGGGCAAAGCCGGCAGGGACGCTCACTTTTCCGCGGATCTTGACGCGATCAGATTCCGCAGACTGTGAATCCAAAGCTGCGTCTTTTGTCGGTGGTGCAATCTTCGCGAGTTCCTTGCTGACCTGTTCTGCGGGCAACTCAAATGGCTTGTTGGCATTCGCCGTCGGAGTCAGGTCAGCACCATTCGGATTGACCTTCGCAGCTTCAGCCACAATTGCACTCGCGGCACCCTGTGCTGCACTGTCTGAACCAGATGGGCGCATTGCCGCGGCTGCAACTTGGTCTTGCGTCTGAGGCTGCACCGAAGGCGAAGCCGCTGCGCTGCGAACAACCTGGGTTGGTGTCACAGCATGAACTCGACCATTGACGACTGTGTAAGTCTTGTAAGGATCCAATCCGGCCGACTCAACTTGCGTATCAACATCCTGGCCAACAAGATAACCATCTTCGCTTGCAACTTCTTCGTCGAGAAGCGTTGTTTCAAGTTCGGCGAGTTTTTCATCGGTCAATGGCTCGGCCTGCGAAAGGCTGCCCAAATACTGTCTCGACAACTGACCTGCAGAATCCTTGAGCGACTCCAAGACCATTCCTTGAAAGGTTCGACTCACGCGCAACACTTCACTGCGACTCACATCCACAGGGAAATTGATCGCAGAGCCCTTGCCCGAGGACGAATAATTCTCAGGCAGAAATGCAACTGGCTCTTCACCTTTTTCGGATTTCGCAGAAGCTGAGTCAGATCTGGAAAAGTGAAGACCATCAACAGTGCGAACATCGGTCGTCACGACTTTGGAAATCTCACGAACCGGACTGATGACTGCGGCAGCCTGGGCTTCGTCGGAAGAAAGTTCGACTTCCATCAACTTCGAATTCAGGTCTGTGCTGTTTGATGCGTATATCTCGATCGTGTCTTCGGGATTCGACCAAACAGAACGATCTTCAAAAGACAAATCAGCTGCAGCCAGCAAGGAGTTGGCGACTGTCGATACAAAGATGCCACGCCAGAACCAATTGTTCCGGTTCGCACTTTTCAAACGACTGCGTTCCGTTTTTTGAAACCGAGTGACTTGACTCACCGACCTCTCCTTCGGACAAAACCTCGCGGCATCGTCCATTCTTATTCTCAGCCTCTCAATCGTCAGAATCCACTGCTTTATTTTCTGTCTCCGTCAATCGCATGTCAGGCACGAAATGCCTCCACACGGACGTCAAGAGCGGTGGAAAAAGCCTTCTCGAATGGCTCCTTTTCGCAATTCAATTCATAAAGCTCAACCCCCGCCTCGTCCGGACCCAATGCCGACAAAGTCAGGGTCGCTCGTCCAGACCGTCCATTGACCAGCCGAACCTTCCGGATTCGCCCCATGCGCCCTCGGTCCAGGCTGACGGCCAAACGCAAGATAGAGGCCAGTTTTCCGATCGTCTGGGCTTCCTGTTGGTCAATATGCTCAAACTGGTCCTCATCCTGCCGAGGCGGACGCTTTCGATGAAAGCGAACCAGGGCTCCAATAATCTCGAGCTCCTTCTGGTTGAACCCCATCAAGCTGCTGTTGCGTATCAAATATTGAGCATGCTTATGAAACCCTGAAATATTTATAAATTTTCCACATTCATGGAGATATGCTGCACAGCGCAGCAGCTCACGCCATTGTGGTCCCAGAGCAGGCTTGAACTCGAGGCAATCAAACAGGGAAATCGTCAGGCTCGTGATATGCCAAGCATGTGCTTCATCAATGCGCAGGCGGCTTCCCAACTCGCGAATGCTCTGCCAACGAAC
>JBDLRR010000020.1:0-11357 GCA_039799985.1 Pseudomonadota bacterium
AAGTTTTCTTTATAATTTTCAAAGTCATGTCAGTGTCCCTTCATTTCCTGGGTCAGTTCGACAAGAATTCCGCCAGTTGAGCGCGGGTGAATGAATGCGATTTTTGTCTGATGCGCTCCAATCCGAGGTTCTGCGTCAACCAGTTGTACTCCCTTTTGCTTCAGTGCCGCCAGCCATTCTTCAAGATTGTCCACTTCCAACGCAATATGCTGAATGCCTCCGCCGCGTTCAGCAACGAATTTCGCAACCGGACTTGATTCCTCGGTTGCTTCGAGAATTTCAAGGCGACTCTTTTCCGTCTGAAAAAAGGTGACCTTGACCTTTTGGTCTGCAACGGTTTCCTCGCCAACGTTGTCCAGGTCGAGGATTGTATCAAAGAAAGTCTTAGCGACGTCGGGGTTTTTGGGGGCAATACCCAAGTGATTGATACGAATGATTTTCATGGTCCCGACCTCCTGAAGGTTTTGGCAAGCTCGTCTGCAACAGCAAGAGCTGGCCGTCTGCCGTCGATGACCTCTTCCAGCTGCGCAGTGTCGAGGCCAGCAATCAATGAAAGAAAATCAGGTTCGACGACATTGTGCAAGGCACGGAGAATTTCTCTGGTGGCTCTCTGCTTGCGCAGCTCATGCCCTT
Organism: Pseudomonadota bacterium; assembly: GCA_039799985.1. GTDB lineage: Bacteria > Bdellovibrionota_B > Oligoflexia > Silvanigrellales > Silvanigrellaceae > RFOM01. Next base: position 634 of record JBDLRR010000020.1, read on the forward strand.
TGGGATGAGTAATTTCAAAGTCGCGGTGGCGGATGATTTCAGATGCGAGGCGTTCGATCCCTTGCTCGTTTGTCGCACTTGTCGCAACAACCGGTGGACACCAGGCGTCAGGGTCTGAAGGTGCAGTGTTCTCATGCAGTTCGTTAATCATTCGTGCCGGGCTGGCAATGTCTGACTTGTTGATCACGTAAACGTCTGCCAGCTGAAGCACTCCTGCCTTCATCAACTGAACTTCATCACCACTGTTGGGCATCAGCACTAAAACCGTCGTGTCGGCGAGTTCAACGATTTCACTTTCGCTTTGGCCGATACCGACAGTTTCCACCAGAATGAAGTCGAACCCCAAGAGGCCAGCCAGTCGGATTGCTCCGCGGGTTGAACGTGCAACTCCTCCCAGTGCACCACGGCTGCCCATAGATCGGATGAACACTCCTGCATCTTTGAAGTGCTCCTGCATTCGCACCCGGTCGCCCAGAACTGCGCCGCCGGACAGGGGAGACGAAGGATCAACAGCCAGCACAGCGACTGTTTTGCCAGCTTTGCGCATTTCGCGAACCAAAAGGTTCGTGAGTGAAGATTTGCCTGCGCCGGGGAGTCCTGTCATGCCGACGACGCGCGAAGTGATGGGCGTGTTGATTGATGTGATTGTCGACAGCACGTTCATTGCCAGCAAGGGGTTGCTCTCGAGAAACGTGATCGCCCGGCTCAACGCGCGAACCCGGGAACGCCAGGCGTCGTTCATTCCTTCGACAAGTGCTTCACCCGTCAATTGACGTGCGAGTTGAGCAACATCGATGGAGCGCTGGATCTTCATTTTCCGTTCTCATCCGCTGCGGGTATCAAAGTGCACAGCAAATCGCCGACCGAAACGCTCGCGCCTGATTGAACCTTGATGTTTTGAATTACGCCTGGGCATTCGGCTTGGATTCTGTTTTCCATTTTCATCGCCTCAATGGTCATCAGGACATCGCCTTCGTTGACCTTTTGACCATCGGTGACAAGGATCGACAGGACTTTGCCGGTGAGGGGCGATTTTTGATCACCGCCACCCAGGTTAGACGAAGATCTTTTGATTGCAATAGGCTTGATTTGTTCAATCGCAATTCTGCGGAAAGTTGCAGGAGCACCCATTTTGATTCGAGCATCTGTTCCCTTGAGGAGAGTTCCCGCACCGAAAAACGGAATCACCATGTTGTCGATGCAAATTGAACGTCTGTCGCGATGCAGACGGATTTGAACGTCACCCAGTGGTTTCATTTCCTCGTTCAATTTTGTGGCTAAAAGTACGCGCCCGGGTTGAAGATCTTGTTCCAGGATTTGGTCGGAGATTTCAAAATACCAGGACTGTGCGTCGCCTTTTTGGTGAACTTTGAATTTCATGACAGAGTCACCTCAAGCTTAATTTCGCGTGGCGTCCAGGCGGTGAGCCTGGGACCATGGACTGGTGGATTGGACCTGGTTCATCGTCTCCTGACGTGAGCCCGGAGTTGATTGACCGTTGTTGGCATTGCCATTCTCTGCGTAGGAGGAATTTTCTCTTCGAACAGAATTGATCGACAGCAGACTTGCCAATGCGGCTTCGGCGCTGAGTTCGGGCTGACGAGATTCGAATTCTTTGAGAAGCGCCTCGTTTTCTTCGACGAAACGGGTTGTGTATTCTCCGGATTTGAACGCAGACCCGCGGATGAGAGCTTGGTGATAGGGAATGGTTGTTTCCACTCCGTCGATGATAGTTTCACCGAGTGCACGATAAAGCTTGGCCAGCGCGTCTTCACGGTTTTGTCCATGCACAATGATCTTTGCAATCATTGAGTCATAGTGGGTCGGAATGCGGTAACCCTGATAGAGATGTGTGTCGACCCGTACTCCTGGACCGGCAGGAAGTTCGAGCCGCCTGACCTCTCCAACCGACGGACGAAAGCCATTGAAAGGGTCTTCTGCGTTGATGCGGGCTTCAAATGCCCAACCCCGGATGTGGATATCTTTTTGCTCAAACGGGATTGTTTCTCCCATGGCAACCCGCAACTGCCATTGAACGAGGTCGATTCCCGTGATGGATTCCGACACAGGGTGTTCAACCTGAATGCGTGTGTTCATTTCCATAAAATAGAATTTTTCGGGCGACTCAAGAATAAATTCACAAGTGCCTGCGTTTACATAACCAACAGACTGGGCTGCCTTGACTGCAACGAGACCCATTTCTGCTCGAGTCGCGTCCGAAATGTAACTGCTGGGAGCTTCCTCAATCAGCTTTTGGTTTCTGCGTTGAATCGTGCAGTCACGCTCAAAGAGATGAACGACATTTCCTTTGCTGTCGGCAAGGATCTGTATTTCGACGTGTCTTGGTCTTTCGATGAATCGTTCGCAGAAGACGTCGGCATTCCCGAAATAGCTGAGAGCCTCACGTTGGCAGTTGGCAAAAGAATCTTCAATTTCTTCCGCCTTGCGGATGACACGCATTCCGCGTCCACCGCCACCAGCTGCTGCCTTGAGAATCACCGGGTATCCAATTTGGGAGATGACTTTCTTGAGGTCTTCGACATCTTTCAGGGGTTCGTTCTTTCCAGGAGAACAAGGAACACCTGCTGCAGTCACTGCACGTTTTGCAAAGGTTTTGTCGCCCATCGAATGGATTGCCATTGGTGAAGGGCCAATCCACACCAATCCTGCCTCTAGGACTGCATTCGCAAAGTCCGCATTTTCGGATAAAAAACCGAAGCCCGGATGCACCGCTTCGGCACCAGACGATTTCGCAGCTTGAATAATGTTGTCGATGCGAAGGTAGCTTTCAGAACTTGGCCCCGGTCCTATGCACCAGGCCTGATCGGCCATCGACACATGTCTGCAATCGGCATCTGCTTCCGAATAGACGGCAATGGGCGACAAACCCAGATCCCGGCAGGCGCGAATGACCCTGACCGCGATTTCACCGCGGTTGGCGATCAGTACTTTGTTGAAGGGTCTGTGAACGAGTTCACGATATTTCACCACGCTGGTCATGTTCTTTTGGTCCTTGCCTGTTCAGAGCGGAATGTTGCCGTGTTTTCTGCGCGGCAGGTTCTTGCGCTTGTTTGCATTCATTCGCAGTGCATTGATCAGTGTTTTGCGCGTGTCTTTGGGTTCTATGATGTTGTCGATGAAGCCTTTTGAAGCGGCAACGTAGGGGTTGGCAAAGGTGTCACGATAGGTTTCGATCAATTCTTTGCGTTTCGCCTCGGGATTCTCCGCTTGGGCAATTTCATTCTTGAAGATGATGTTGCATGCGCCTTCCGGGCCCATGACAGCGATCTCGGCCGACGGCCAGGCAACGTTCAAGTCGGCGCCGATGTGCTTGCTGTTCATGACATCGTAAGCACCACCGTATGCTTTGCGTGTGATTACAGTAAAGCGTGGCACCGACGCCTCCGAAAATGCGTAAAGCAGTTTCGCCCCGTGTTTGATGATTCCACCAAATTCTTGAGCAGTACCAGGAAGAAATCCTGGCACGTCGGTGAACACAATCAGGGGAATGTTGAACGAATCGCAGAAACGCACAAAGCGTGCGCCCTTGATGCTCGCATTGATGTCGAGCACTCCCGCAAGAGCCATTGGATTGTTTGCCACGACACCCACAGATTGGCCGTTCAGGCGCGCAAATCCAATGATTAGATTTTTCGCGTACATGGGCTGAATTTCAAGAAACGATCCGGTATCCAAAACCCGTTTGATGACTTCATGCATGCTGTAGGGTTGGTTTGGGTTGTTCGGGATGATTTGGTTCAAGTCCTCGTCTGCACGCTCTGGTGAATCAGAATTCGCAAGTACAGGCGCGCTTTCAAGGTTATTTTGTGGCAGATAGCTCAACAACTTTTTTACAAACTGTATCGTTTCGTATTCATCTGCACAGGCTGCATCGGCGACACCGCTTTTGACGTTGTGGGTCTCGGCACCACCCAGAGTTTCGAAGTCGATTTCTTCGCCGGTGACAGTCTTGATGACGTCCGGGCCTGTGATGAACATATGCGAAGTATGTTGTGTCATGACAATGAAGTCGGTGATGGCCGGCGAATAGACCGCGCCTCCCGCACAGGGACCCAAAATCGCGCTGATTTGCGGTACAACGCCGCTGGCTAGAGTGTTGCGGTAAAAGATTTCTGCATATCCGCCAAGGCTGGCAACGCCCTCTTGAATACGCGCTCCGCCACTGTCATTGAGCCCCACCACGGGTGCACCATTTTGAACTGCAAGGTCCATCATCTTGCAGATTTTTTTGGCGTGCATTTCCGAAAGACTGCCGCCGAAAACCGTGAAATCCTGTGCAAAGATGTAAACAGGTCGGCCATTCACTTGGCCACATCCGGTCACAACACCATCGCCCAAAAACTTTTGCTTCTCCATGCCGAAGTCGGCACAGTTGTGAACCACGAAAGCATCGAACTCGACAAACGAACCTGGATCAACAAATTCGGCAATACGCTCGCGGGCTGTCATTTTGCCTTTTTTGTGCTGTGCGTCGATGCGCTTCGCACCACCGCCTTCCAGCGCCTTTGATCTTTCGTTTTGAAGTTTTTCTATGGACTGGGCTGTTGTCAGAGTCACGGTTCACTTCTCCAGAAGTCTTTTGATTTCGGCAATGACGTCTTCAATACGGGTGCCGGGGGTAAAAATGGCACCAACGCCGGCTTTCAGAAGATCCGGAATGTCTTCTTCGGGAATGATCCCCCCGCCGATAACGGGAATATTTCCCCCGCCTTGTTTTTTGAGTGCCTCAAGCACCCTCGGAAAAAGTTCAATGTGCGCCCCGGAAAGCAACGATAAACCAACAACGTCAACATCTTCTTGTACGGCTGTAATAGCGATATCATCGGGAGATTGGCGAATGCCTGTGTAGATGACTTCCATGCCGGCATCTCGGAGAGCCTTGGCAATGTACTTCGCGCCGCGGTCATGCCCATCAAGTCCTGGTTTGGCGATGAGCACCCGTGGAACTTTGTCGAATTTTACCCCTGCGATCTGAATTCCGGCGGGGTCTCCCGAGCTCCCGCCAGCGGGGTCGCATGCCGGGAGGGTCAAATGGCGGTGAATCATAGTCTGCTCCGGTCATCATCCGCACCGGGTTTCTGGCCCATTTCCCTGCACGGACTCTTGTTTTTTCAAGCTGGTCCGCAGTCTAGTGCTCTGTCCTTTTTTTGCAACTTGCCAAAAGCGAATCTGGCCGCTAGAAGCCGGGGCAGTCCCAGTTGAGGAACAAATATGACACTCGGATGGTCGGCTTTGCGGCTGCACTCCCTTTCGCGCAAGGTGCTCGATGCCACCGGCGGCAAAGGGCGTTCACACGTCACACCCTTGGTGATTGGCGTTTGTGGTGGCTCCGGAAGCGGAAAAACATCGTTTTGCGAAAAGTTCGTCGAACTGGTCGGGCCAGATCAGGTCGCGTACCTGAAGCAGGACGATTACTATCGTGATCTTGGTCATCTGGAGCTGGACGATAGAGTTCAAGTGAATTTCGATCATCCGGAAGCTATTGAATTTCCTCTGCTCTGTACTCACCTCGATCTGCTTTCTGCCGGACACCAGATTGCGGTTCCCCAGTACGATTTCAAATCCTACACGCGGACAAGAATTCAACGGATCGTTTCGCCCCGACCTATTGTGCTTTTGGAAGGCATTCTGATTTTTTCGGATTCCCCTTTGGAGTCTCGAATTCATCACAAAATCTTCATTGATGCGGCTGAGGAGGTTCGCTTTAATCGGCGTTTGCGGCGGGATGTGCGGGAGCGAGGTCGGAGTCCTGAGTCCGTAGAAGAAAGATTCAAGGAGACGGTCAGGCCTATGCACGAGCAGTTTGTCGAACCATGCAAAGCTCGTGCAGATAGAATCATTTCCGGTGAATCCCCATTTGAGCCCACCTTGTTGGAACTCTCGACATACTTGCTACAATCAAAGCGCCGTTAAGAAGGTCCTGATTCGTTCCGCTCACACAGGACCGTCGAGTTCCAGGACTGCATTCGTTCAACTTTGGGGGAGCGTGTGATTAAACTTTCTGCGCGATGGTTGAAAAATGAACATCCCTTTGAGCTTGAGTTCGAGGGGTACTCTGAGGGCCACCTTCACACCCGGACGGGTGCATCTTCCGAACCCGGAACTCCCAAACGATATCACTCACCCAAGGACCTCGTTGCTTTGGGTATTGCTGGTTGCACCGGAGTTGATGTTGTTTCGATTTTGGCAAAAATGCGTCAGCCATTGGAAGCTTTTGTTGTTGAAACCGAGTTGACGCAGACGAACGAACATCCTCGTGTTTTTGATTCGTGTCGATTGGTTTACCGACTGGCCGGAAGTCAGCTGGAATCTGATCGGGTCGCCAGAGCTGTAGCGCTTTCATATGGAAAATATTGCGGTGTCAGCGCGATGATCAAAAAAAGCGGCTGTCACTTTGAGCCTCAGTTGTTCCTGAATGAGATAGATATCACCGACCAATTCAAAAAGATTTTGGCAGAGCTCGAGCTTTCACAACAGCAGGCCACCGAAGAAAAAGCGACGGCAGCACTGCTCATCACGGGAAATGAAATTCTTTTCGGCAAGACTCAAGAGACCAACGGTCGTTTCCTCGCCCGAAATTTGATTTCTTCTGGGTTTCAGATTTCAGAAATGCGTGTCGTTGGAGATCAGTTTGCGCATTTGACTGAGACTCTCAAGAGTCTCTTGCAGACCAACGACTTGATCTTTATTACGGGAGGGCTCGGTCCAACCAAGGATGACCTGACTAGTGAAGTTGTTGCAAACGTGGTTTCTGCTCCCTTGGCTTTTTCCCAGGACGCCTGGAATGTATGTTTGAGTGCCTTCGAGAGGCTCGGGCGAAAGGAAGTTCCAGAGAGCAATAAAAAACAGGCGATGCTTCCGGACGGCGCGCTGGTTTTGTTGAATCCGCAGGGAACTGCAGCCGGATTCATCGTCCACCATTTGGTTGACGGCAAACCCAAAACAATTTGTGCCTTGCCGGGTGTGCCATGGGAATGTGAGGAGATGTTCGCTACCCAGGTGAAGAAACAGCTCCCGACCCCCAGGCGAAGTGTGCGTGAATGGGGGCCTTGGAATGTTTGGGGAGTAGGTGAATCTGCGCTCCAATCACTGATAACCGAAATCGAAACGTCAGTTCTGAATAAAATTCCGAATGCTGAGTTTTCGTTTCAGGCGCATGCTGGTTATGTGACTTACTTGCTCCGCTCTTCATTCACCGATCCTGGAGAAGTAGATGTAGATCTTTCTCCCGAGATTTCTTCACTCGAATCATTGTTTGGCGACAAGCTGCTTTATCGCAATGGCGATGCATTGGTTCCTCACCTTTTGGCACAAGCGTCACGCTTGGGTGTATCCATTTCGTTGGCCGAATCTTGCACCGGAGGCCGAATTGCATCTGATTTGACTGCTGTTTCAGGTTCTTCCAATGTGTTTGTTGGTGGAATTGTCGCCTATTCGAATGAAATCAAACAGAGTGTTTTGGGTGTGAGTCAAAAGACTCTTTCTGAATTTGGTGCCGTAAGTCTATCCACTGCTGTCGAGATGGCCTGTGGTGCTACGCGCGCTTTCAATTCGCAGATAGCTCTTTCGGTCACCGGTATTGCAGGGCCGACAGGTGCGACCGAGACCAAGCCTATTGGTACCGTCTGCTTTGCTCTGAATCTTGAGGGTCTGTTCAAGTCAGGGCGATTTGATAAGCTGCTCGTAAAAGAGCGATTGAATCGTTTGCAGATCCAAGGCTGGACGTTGTTCGATGAAGACAAGATGACGCTTGCAGTCGAGAAGAAATTTGGTTCTTTTCTTGGAAGGGAAATCGTTCAAAAGAGGGCTTCGTTGTTTGCTCTTTGCTCGCTGGTTGCGGTCGTGGAGATTTTGAGGAGTTTCGATTTTAAATGAAGTGGATGTCTGCAGCCCTGACTTGCATTTGTTTCATGCCTTTGAGTTGGGCATTTGCTGACATTGTTGCTCCTGAAGAATTTGATTCAATCTCTTCTGCCTCAGAACCAGGTGTTGTCGCCGGGGGAGCCTCCAGCTGTTCGATGGAATCTTCCGTTTCCGTTCAAATATCCGCCGGCGATATGACCTTTCCTTATGGACCACCCGGTTTCAAGGAGTACAAAGGTACCTCGCGAGCGTCAGGCATTGAATTTGTCTCGAACAAACCCATTTGTTCCAAGTCCTTTCTGCGGTCGGTCGAGGGGCGATTTTCATTCTCGAACTCGTTCCCGTCGAGTGGTCGGACTTATGATGTTCAGGCAGTGTCATGGAATGAAATGAGTATTTTGGGTGCGGCGAATTCGACTCTTTTCAATAACGAGTCTATGGACACTGTGTTCCGGATTGGTTTGGGCGCGAATTACGAGCGATTCCAGTATGGCCGGGGTACGTTTTCATTTCAGATGATTCCGGCAAACCTGGGGCTCGAGACCTTCTGGCATTTGGATTGGCGAGAAAGACCAATCTCGGTCGGAGTTGGGCTCGTTGCTTCCAAAATTTCGTTGAGTCGGACTCTTATCAAATACGATCCTGCGCCTACTTCGTCAAAAGCAAATGCATCGATTGTTGAAATAAATCCTGATCAGAAGATTGTCGGTCAGGATTTCGAAATGGCAGCGCATTTTGGCTTTTCATCAAGTGTGGCTGTTTACGATCCGACTCGAAATAGGCAGCATCAGCATCAATTGTCGCTGATTTGGAACACGAAGAATCGGGCGGCAAGGGATTTTTTGATTGAACGTATTCCATCATCAGGGGATTCGAAGCGTTTTGATCTTGACATGAAATCAACGGCGTTGACTTTGCGTTGGTCAGAACGGATTTAAACCTTCTTGAGCCGTGTAAAAATTTCTTTCACATCGACTTCATAAGTAGGATCAACAAAAACCTCTGGAGACAGCTTGAGCTTGTCTGCAATAATGGTTTGCACACGCTTGATATGGAGATTTTTGCGTTCGAGTTTGTTCTGGCTGACCCATTGGGCTGCTGCAACAATCAGGCTCGAAACCTGTTCGGCTGTGAGTTTGTCGGTGTTGATGGTGATATCGAAATCCGAATGGTCGTTGATATCAAGCCCGTAGAGTTGCAGATAGCGCTTACGGTTTTGATCATCCCGTTTCAACGTCTTGTAAAGAACAGCCTCATACGAAGCTTCTTTTTCACTTTCACGTTTATTTATTCTCCGGGCACGTGCTTCAAGAGGAGCGTGCAACCAAATGCGAAGGTCAGCTTCCATCAACCAAGCAGCAAGACGTGTGCCCAGTACGATATTTTCATTCAGCGCAGCCCTGATGCATTTGAGGTCTGTGAGGTAGTCGAAGATGAAGTTGTCTGGGGCTTCGCGATGAAGATCTTCAAAACTCATGCCGAGTTCTTTGGCCAGATCCCTGAATGTGTAGTTGACAATGGTGAGTCCCAGAGCACGTCCGACGTTGGTTGTTGCTGTTGTATTGCCGCATCCACTGTGTCCAGAAATCGCAATCCGCATGTCCGTCGCTCTCCCAAAATCGCTTCATCTTTTGCTTATAGTTCATTGCGTGTGGCATTGCCAGTTGGCGTCAAAGTCCCGGAGTTTGCCTAGGGCGCGCTCAAAATCAGCCTCATCAATGCTCACGACGAATCGAATATGGCTGGGCAAACCAGTCCAGGTCGCATTGTTGAGCAGCAATCCGGTTGACGTGAAAATCTGATCAGCGATTTTGTCAGCCGCCAAGGTCAAATTGAGTGAGCCCTGAGACCCGTTCGATTTTTGCAGTTGTTCGAGATATTTCTTTGGCGAAGCACATACAAACAAACCACCCTCGGGCGGAACAACTTCCCAGCCCATGCCTTCCAACAAACTTACGAGTCGAGAGCTGCGGTCTTTCAAAATATCGCGCTGATTGTCGAGCGTCTGGTGAATCGGATGGCTTGGTTCGGATAACGCCTGATAAATCTTTCGTGCTGCATATCTGGCTGTCGAGTGTGGCTGAGAGCCTTGGCGATTTCGAATGTTGTTCAGTAGACTTTCAGAAGAACTGATTGCCCAACCGAAGCGGAATCCGCCGGCTGCAAGTTCCTTCGACACACCACCCATGATGACAAATGGAACTGTCTTTCCTTCATCGCTGGTTAGAAATTTATCAAGTCTGATCTGAGAATGCTTTTTATTGAATTCGAGTCCGGAAAAGATTGTGTCGAGAATCAAGCCACATTTGTGCTGTTGCAGAACATCCATGAGGTCAGACAATTCGCCATTTGAGTACAGAGCCCCTGTTGGATTCACAATTGGAGCATTCAGGTAGAGCCAATGAGCACCCGACAGCGACAAAGTATCATCAAGCTGCTGAGGAGTTATTTTAAATCGATCGCGATCGCTTGTCTTGGCAAAGACATGTTCAGTATTGAAGAAGTTGCAGGCCGCGACAAAGTGACCGTAGGCGCCACTTGGCATGATGATCTTTTCATTGCAGTCAGCAATTGTTTCAAGAATTGCGGCAAAGATAGGTGCAACGCCATTGCCTAGCGCAATTGAATTGGATTTGACATTTTCGAGGCCAAATCTGGAGGCAGCGAAATTGGCAATACTTTGTTCAGCATTGGTTTCGCTGACAGAGATATTTTGCCGGAGGTAGCTTTCCACAATGGACGCATGCAGTTGTGCTGGACTGCTGAGGCAGTTTTCCCCGTAGTCGAGACGAATTGAGTCTTTGTTGAGTTCAAGCTCAGAGGTCTTGATGGCAGGATGA
>JBDLRR010000021.1:0-15132 GCA_039799985.1 Pseudomonadota bacterium
AATTGCGCGGTTGTGAGTTTCGTCAAGTCCGCGTGTTGCAGCCTTGTGCGAAAGTTCGAAGCGGCGTTCAGTCAAATCGACGCGCAACACGATGAACTCGAGTTCGGTGTCGATGTCAGGAAGCTTTCCTGGCTCCATATCGAGTTCAGAGATGTGGATGAGGCCTTCCACGCCTGGTGCCAACTCGACGAATGAACCGAATTCAGCATTGCGGGTGATTTTGCCCTTGGCACGTGTGCCTGGGACGAAGACGCGCGAAGCTGCTTCGTAGGGATCTTCCTGAAGTTGCTTGATGCCGAGCGAGAAGCGCATGTTTTCGACGTCGATTTGGAGAACTTTGGCTTCGACTTCGTCACCCTTCTTGTAGAGATCCTGAGGATGCTTGATGCGCTCAGTCCACGAGATATCGGAGACGTGAATCAAGCCGTCAACGCCTTCTTCAATTCCAACAAACACACCGAAGTCGGTGATGTTGCGAATCTTGCCGCGAATGACGTCGCCCACTTGGTATTTCTCGAGAACGAGTTCCCAAGGATTGGGTTCAGTTTGCTTCATGCCGAGCGAGATGCGGTGGTTTTCGAGATCAACTGCAAGCACCACGACTTCAACTTCGTCGCCGATGGCAACGAGTTTCGATGGATGCTTGACGCGGCGGTTCCAGGTCATTTCGGTGACGTGGATAAGACCTTCAACGCCAGGCTCGAGCTCAACGAATGCGCCGTAGTCGGTCAGGCTGACAACCTTGCCCTTCAAGCGCTGATTGGGTGTGTAGCGCTCAGCAACCTTGACCCATGGATCAGACTGAAGCTGCTTGAGACCCAGCGAAACGCGGTGGGTTCCTGCGTCGTAGCTGAGAACCTTGACCTGAATTTCATCGCCAACGTTGAGCACTTCAGCAGGGCTGTTGAGGCGTCCCCAAGACATGTCGGTGATGTGCAGGAGGCCGTCGATGCCACCGAGGTCAATGAACGCACCGTAGTCGGTGATGTTCTTGACGATACCGGCCATCACGCTGCCAGCTTCCAGGCTCTTGAGTGTTTCGCTGCGCAGGCGCTCGCGATCTTGCTCGAGGAGAACACGGCGAGACAGAACGATGTTGCCGCGCTTTTTGTTGAACTTGATGATCTTGAATTGGAGAACCTGGCCCAGAAGTTTTTCCAGGTTGCGCACTGGGCGAAGGTCAACTTGCGAACCGGGGAGGAACGCCTTGACGCCGATGTCCACAGACAAGCCGCCCTTGACGCGGCCAACGATGCGGCCTTCGACCAATTCGTCTTTTTCGAATGCTTCAGAGATGCGGTCCCAAGCCTTGAGGAGGTCGGCCTTGTCTTTGGAGAGCACCAACTCACCATCATCGTCTTCAAACACGTCAACGAAGACGTCGACAATATCGCCAACTTTCAGAGAGAACACACCGTCGGTTGAGAATTCACTCTTTGGCACGGCGCCTGCAGACTTGTGACCGATGTCGACAACAACGCTGTCGTCGAGAATTTCCATCACCTTGCCTTTAACAACTTGGCCTTCCTTGATGTTGGAGCCGGTTGTGCTTTCGCCGAAAAGCGCTGCAAAGGCTTCTTTCTCAGATGCTTCTGGATTTGCAAAATCGACATCTTCGTCGAGCCATTCAAGACTCGAATAACTGCCCTTGCGCTTGGTGGAATCGGAGTGAACTGTTGCCATGATGTGAATACCTCTCTGAACAGGATCGATTGCGCCGTTGCAAACAAAAAAAACGCACCACCGTGGTGCGTCAGAAGCGGATCGCCTCGGCCCTGCACTGCCGCGCAGTTAACACAGGAGGCAGGGCCTGTACAGCTCGACTATTGCTTTCTTTTACGGGCGCTTGCGAATGCCGCCGCAAGAATCCCGCCTTCGTTCGAGTCGTTTTTGGCAACTGGCTGGTTTTGCTTGTCTTTGTAAGATGCCCAAGCTTGTTGGTTGTCGCGTTCCTCGGCTTGCAGGGCACCGGCGGAGGATCCGTGTTTGCCGGAGAGCTTCATGGCCATTTCTTCAGGCATGGCCTGTTTGAGGCTCAAAGCAACCCGCAGACGAGGGGCATGTTCGATGCGAATGACTTTGACGTTCACGGATTCGCCGACTTTGACCACATCTTGTGCCTTGGCGACACGCTTCCAGGCCAATTCCGACATCGGGATGAGCCCTTCGAAGCCACCCAGGTCTGCAAAAGCTCCAAAATCCGCAAGACGGGTGATGGTCGCGACCATTTTTTGCCCGACCTCAAGCGTGCGCAACATTTCGCCTGCGCGCAGATCTTTTTCGTCCTTGAGGATCGATTTGCGAGACAGAACGATGTTTTTGCCGCCGGCTTTGTACTCGGTGATGATGAATTTGAGGACTTGACCAATGTAGCTCTCGGGATCAGCAACCTGACCGAGTTCCATTTGGCTCAGAGGCACAAAGGCGCGTTTGCCCGAAAGTGAAGCCTCGAATCCACCTTTTACGACTTTTTCGATTTTGGCTTCAACCGGAAGACGGGTTTCGTGCGCATTGCGCAGCATGCCGTCATCCTGCTCACCGCGGCGAAGGGAACGGGTCAGGATAATCTCGGAACCGTTGTCTTTGCGGATGAAAGCCTGAAGGTCATCTCCGGGAGCCGGGGGAGTCAGGCCCGCAGTCGTGAATTCCTCAAGCGCCAGAGTCGCAGTGCTTTTGCCACCCAGGTCGACAAAAACAAATTCCGCGCTGCAGCGCAGGACCGTTCCGGTGATCGACTCGCCGGGGCGGTAGCGCTTCAATGAGGCAGAAGTGGTTTCTGACTCGAGCAACTTTTCAAATTCTGTGGTTACATGGTCTTCGGATGCGAATGGATCGCTCCCAAGGTCATCGGTATCTACGAAACGGATCTTACTCATGAAGACTTTGTTCCTCTCTGCAAGGATGAGGCTTGTCAAACGGCTTGGTCTTGCCACAACGGATCTGCGAGATCAATTCAGCCGCGGTGTTATTGTCGTATTTGGATTGTTTTCGCCTGTGGCGAGCGCGGAACCGGTGCTCAGCATTTTGACCCAAACCCAGCGACTTGACGCCGCATTGGTCCAGGAATTCGAAGCCTCGCGAAAGCTCTCCGTGAGGGTTGAATTCGTCTCATCGAGTTTGGACTACGAATCTAAGATTCGTTCATTGCCACACAACTGGGATCTCGTAATTGCCGATGAGCAGCGCTTGGTGAATCTGAGCTTGTCTAAGATCCTCAAGAATTTGCCAGAGGGTGTCAGCGTCCCGCCTGATGTGCCTGGACTTGAGCGGCGTGCGCGGGCCAATCCGGATGGAAGGACGCACCTGAATCTCATGGCCGACCCATTGGGAATCATGTTTTTGAAAAAGACACTGACGTCCCCCGGACCAGTGAGCTGGGATTGGATTGTGAACCCGGTTTCCAATCCATTGTGGAGGTCCCGGTTGGCACTGTTTGCGGATGAGCGCATGAACCTTCTGACTGCCGCCGTCGCCACGGGTTTGAAGTTTCCGGTCGAGCAAATGCATGACGCGCAAAAAGTCAATGACTGGCTGACGCAAGCACAACTTCAAGGGCGACCTTACTCGTTGCCTTCAGTCATTCCAGCTTTTCTGGCCAGAAAGATTGCGGTCGGCGTGGCATGGCAGTCTGATTTTATTCAAGCTTCGCGCTATGTGAAAAATCTTTCTTTCACAGTTCCTGTTCAGGGAACTTACTTTGAACGAGTCGGAATCGGGCTTGTTTCGGACTGTCGCAATGAGACCGCTGCGTTGGATTTTATTCGATTCATTTATGAAAAACGTGATGTGCTTGCGCAGCGAAGAGGCCTGTTGCCATTACATGCGCAGGATTTTCAGTCGAGTCCGGTCTCCGGATGGCGGGTATTTTCGGACGATGTGCCACGGCTCAAGGAACTGACCACGACATTGCACAGGTTGAAGAAAGAAAAAGAATCGAGAAATTCCCGCTCCCGTTGAAAGTAAAACAAGGAATGTGTTCCCGGCCCCAATCATGAATTTGGCAGTCAGTTCATGATGCAATCGAGAAAGGGCTGTCTGCTCTGTTTTTTTCTGTGTCCGGATCAATGTTGAAAAACAAGCGCGAGAGTGAGTCCCGTTCATGATCGCTCAACGGCAGCTGTTCGGTTGTATAGCGACCAAGTTTGTTGAGTTCTTGTTGAACCATACCGGCAAGCGCAAGGTCACCTTGCTCACCCGTCAGCTGAGCGAGTGCCTTTTGAAAGTTTCCCGCAATGGCCCAACACTTGCCCGAGAGCGCAGGTATCTTGAGCCTTTCATAAATTTTAGCGGCCGGGAGCATTTTCATGGTGTCGTGAAACCCACGCGCAATCCACTCAAACGTCTGGCGATGTTGTTCGAACTCTCGCTTGTCCAGTTTCAATGACAGATCGCCAAACGCGTCACAGACCTGGTTGTCGACTTTTTCTATAAATTTTGAAGCGACCCCGCGGTTGTCGCCAATGAACGCGAAAATGGGTGTGAGCCATTCCGGTTTTTTACTCTCATTGATCCAAAGGAGTGCCCTGTTGAGTGGTGAGTTTGCGTCTTCTGGCATGTTCTGCAGCATGTGCTCGACGTCGGTGACAATCAAAGAGCCCAACAGGAGTTGACGTGCAGCAGGGAAGTCGAGAAATTCAGCCAAATCATTGTATGCAAATTTCTCTCTGACAATCTTGAGGATGCGTGTACGGTCGTTGATGTCGGCCAACAAGCGGATCGCTGATTTGTTGTCGCCCGCTTCCGCAAAGAGAACTGAAAGTTCAACAGAAAGAGCCAGATTAAAGCTCTTGATTTGTCGGCAGCAACGTTTCGCGTCCTCTACCAGCTTGGCTTTCAGAAAGTAAATTGCCGCATGTTCAAATCGCTTGTTTCGCTCGTAAATGACTCCGGCGCGGTTGGGGCGATTCATTCGCATCAGCATGGCGGCGGCATCGTCCAAAAGTCCGTTTGTTTCCAGTATGTCGATTGCTTCACGTTGCAGGTTGATGGACTCAAGGACTAAAGCCGCTTCTGACAGTTGACCTTGTCTCACCAATTTTTGGG
The DNA here is from genome assembly GCA_039799985.1 of Pseudomonadota bacterium. Lineage (GTDB taxonomy): Bacteria > Bdellovibrionota_B > Oligoflexia > Silvanigrellales > Silvanigrellaceae > RFOM01. The sequence goes on from JBDLRR010000021.1 coordinate 5,044, forward strand.
CCTCGGCGCGCTTGATTTGAGATTCGGGAGATAAGCTTATTTCATCGAGTTTTCTTTGCCCCCCGGCCTTTTGCGAGGGCAGGGCGCCAAGATTCGGCACATTTGGCATTCCAGGAGTTTTCAGGGGGAAGGACTTGGTATTTTTTTTCTGGCCGCCACCTTCTTTTTGCCTCAACAGATAAACAACAGCTGAAATGGCAACGCCCGTCAACACCATCAGCAACAAGTGCTTGGGTCCGATCGTGTCCATAAAGCTGTTTGCATTGTTTACGCGCAACATTACAGGCTCCAGGTCAGGCCGATGCTGGTCAGCTCATCATAATTTTTCTTGCTCGATTCCTGCGATGCAGAGGGTGAACGTCGGTAACTGACCCGAAAGCGTGTGCTCATCGTGATGTAGGCAGAAAGCCCGATTCCTGCATTCCAAGTGACATCCTGATCGGAACAACCATAATCCTGAAATGTGTCTTCAAGACAGGAGCGACGCCACAACGCCCCTCCAAAAAGGGTTGGTTTCACGTAGCCAAACGAATAGCCAACAGCAGCATTGACGCTGGTGTCCACGATTTGTGTTTTTTGCTCGATGTCGCCTTCAGGTACAGTGACTCCCTGAGCTTTCTTGGTCTCGCGGTAAAGTTCGTTGTACACGTCACGATCGAGGATTTGAGTGTGTGAGAGGCTCAAATCCAGGAAATGAGTGAGGGGAAGGCCAATCTCCAGGCCAAGGCTGCGGCGGGTGCTTGTCTGGTATTTCTGAATGTCAGACTGGTAGCTTCCGGTCAAAGAAATATCAACATAACGAGCGCCTGCATGCGCCCGCTGCGGAAATAAAGACACAACAAGTCCTGAAACCGCAAACACGGCAGCCCATGTTCTTTTGTTTTCACCGATTTTTTTTCTCAGACAGATTGCCATCCCGTCGCCCTCATGTCGGTTATCTGGTCGGCCCTGTGTTCAAGTTGGCAAGCAATTGATTTTGGGTTTTTTCAAGAACACGATCGAGTTCATCGGTCACGTCCTGTGTGGGAAGCCATTGTGTTGGATTGTTTTCATCTGTGCTTCTTCCGTTCTGTGCATAGTATTCAATGCTGTTCTTGATGACCAGGTCGGCGGACCGGTTGGACAATGGAAACACGTTCACTGAAATTCTGTTCCGGAACAGCCGTCCATCGATAAAAAACTTGTCCCAGTCTGTGCTCAGGCTGAGCGCATGTCTGTCAGCTTGAGAAATGATGTATGACTGCGACAAGATACGCGCCACCGTTTGAAAAAGTTGACCTGCCGGGGTCGCAACACGCCATGTGTTCCTGTCGAGCCGCTGAAACAGCAAAGGTGAACTGATCATCGGTTGGGCAATACCGTTGTTGGACGAGTTTCCTGTCAACGAATTGCTCAGTTGTGGCATGAATGCGCCGCTCGCAGGAAATTGATCCATCGAGTTTGAGGGGCGTCCAGGAAGAGCAGAAGCTGCCGGCGCTGAAGGAGGGATTGGTCCTGTTGGTAATCCCCGCTGGTTGCGTGCTGCTCCACCAAACAATGATGTTTTCGGAGAATTCTCAAGTCCAACGCCAACGCATCCTGTTGTTCCAGAAAAACAAAGGAACAAGCAGAACAACATGCGTCTGTGGCCAATGATCATTTTTGCTTTCATGCTGCACCCTATCCATCGAAACGGGTCTTACAGGAGTCTCTCACTGCATTGGCGTTCAAACTGATGCAGTTTTTGGATCCCGAAGAAATTGACGGAAACATTTGCCCACCTGCGCGGTTCGAAACTCATTGCATTCTTGAAGCAATGGGGGTGGCTTTCATGCGGATCAAGTTGACTGGGCAGCTGGGTGGGTCAGGTTCAGGACCACGTGTTCCTGTGCTTTCAAGTCGACGTCTGGCCTTGCTGGCAGCTGTTGGCATTCTTTGTGCCCCAAATGCGTACGCTGTTCAGCATCGGGATGTGAGTGGCGAAAGCGAGTGGACCAGCGCCGCTCTGCAGGGTTCAGCAGGGATAGGTGCACTTTCAGAATCATGGGTGGATCAGGCGCAAACAGACCCTTCACTGTTGGCGCGTCGGCGTGCGACATTTGAAATGGAATTTGCAAATCTTTCAGCAACCGTTTCGCGTGATGCCGTCAATACGGTTGTCGATACGGTTCAGTCACTGACGAGCCAAACAAATGAGTCCAGCGGTTCGTCTGCAGCCCAGGCAACTGTCACCGCACTCAACAAAGTCAGGGCGGTTTTTGGAAAGAGCATGACGCTCCAGACGCAAATCAATCTTCTTTCTCCAAGAATAGGACGCGTCGGGATTGCTCCCTATGCATCCGCGCTTCTGGACGCGAGCATCGACAATGCTGCCTGGCCCAAACTCGACTCGTGGGGGGGTGGCTATGGCGGTCTGTTGTTGAGTTATTCTCAAATCATACAGAAAGACTTTGACCTTGGGATAGCGCTCAGACCCGGCGTTGGCGGTTTTCGGGGTTATCAAGTTGATTTGTCTTTGTTGGGAGATTTTCTTGGCACAGGCGCAACATCCAATTCCACCGGAAACCCCATGGCAGATCTCCTCGAATTTCCAACCGCCGTTTATTGTCCTCTGGACTTGGCGGCAGGTTGGTGGGTCGACAAATCAACCCGCGTCCATCTTGTCTCCAAGAACACCTTCGATGCTGCTCCGCTCAACGTCATCAGCGGCACCCCAGGCCGATTGCAGAACCGTTTGAACCTCGGGGTTGTTCGACAAATCGGAATCCCTGGCAGTTCTCTTCAGGCGCTGTCTGTTGCCTCGGAGGTGCAGGACATCGCCGGTATCAAAGCAGGATGGAACGAATTGCTTTTGCGTTTGCAGTGGGCGGCTCGGTATGAGGCTCGTCTGCCATTTCGTCAGCAAACTTCCTTTGGACTGAACGTGGGCATGCATTCAGGATATCCGGTGTTGTCTGCGCATCTTGATTTTATAGTCTTCAAAATGGAGTTTGCTCTGTCTGCCCGAGAAAACGGAGCCTACTCTGGTCAGCGTCCGAATCGTCTGATGTCGGCCCGAGTTTTCTCGCAGGTTCAATTTTAAGCAATTGGAAGCTCCCGGAGCTCGTCTTTCGACCGTATTGTTGCTCTCGCAAACTTGACGTCACAACGAAAAAACCGTTCACTCAAGGCATGTCGGAACGAGACATTTTCGGGGGAAGTCATGTTTTCAAGGCGATTCAATTTTCAAGATGGAAATGGGTCAAGCGCGGCCGAGCATTCAAATGCAAAGTTGAATATTCCTTCTTTGCTGCTGGGTGTGGTTGGTTTTGGAGTTTCGCTTTATGCACTCATATTGCATTTGCAGACCAAGAGCTCGAGTCAAGCCCTGACCTGCGACATCAATGAAGCCGTGAATTGCACCAAGGTGATTGGTGGTGAATACGGTGAGTTTATGGGGCTGCCCTTGGGTTCTTTGGGTATGGCCTATTTTGGAATTGTCATGGCCATGGCTTTCGTGCCCGCCTTCCTGCAGGCCTCAGCTTCGTGGATGGCTCGACGTCAGTTGGTTGTGGCCGCCGTAGGAGCTTCGGTTTCGGTTTATCTTGCCTATATTTCGTACTTCAAAATCAATGCTGTGTGTCTGGTTTGCACCAGTGTGCATGTGCTCTCTGTTGTGAATTTCATCTGGACACTGGTGGGTTTTTTGAAGGTCAGAAGTGTTCCGCAAGTGGTGGGTGAAGGTGGTTTCATCAAACCGCTTGCAGCCAGTCTTGCTTTGGCTATCCCTCCCTTGCTTGTGGGAGCATTGTTGCCGTCCATTTCGTCGGTTGTGGGTTCTGGTGCGAAGTCGGAACCAACTCCTGCCGCCGAAGTCGCAGAGCCTGGTAGCGCAGCCACTCCCTATCCGAATGATTGGCTGCAGATTGCGCGAAGCAATTATGTCGGCAAGGGTGAAGATTATCGCATGGGCAACGAACAAGCCAAGGTTGTTGTTCACATGTTCTCAGATATGCAGTGCCCACATTGCAAAGTGTCGAGTGAAGACATTCGCGCAGCCATGAGTGCAGTGGGTGAAGATCGCGTTCTTTTTGTTTACAGGAATTACCCGCTCAGCAATAAATGCAATGTCAATGTGGGCGGAGAGGGACACGCGTATGCCTGCGATATGGCCATGGCTGCCCGATGCGCAGGAAGCCAGAAAAAAGATGCGTTTTGGGAACTCAAAACCTGGGCATTCTCGGGTATCGACATGAGTCCTGACGAGCAGGCCAAACAGTTTTCGCCGGAAGGGTTTTCGGCGCAGGCCAAAAAGTTGAACCTGGACGTTGCAAGATTTGATGCTTGTCTGAAGGATAAGGTTGAAATTGCCAAGATTCAGGAAGACATCGAGATTGGTAAAAAAATGGGCCTGACAGGCACGCCACTCATTGTCATCAATGGTCGTAAATATACGGGTGAGCATGGACCTCGTGGGTTCACCCGTGCATTCCGTGAGGCCCTGGAAGCGAAATAAAATGCTTCGAGGGTGACTCAGAAATCCCAGAGAGAATCAGAAATCGCTGACAATATCGATCCACTCGGGGTGGTCAATGAATGGATTTCGGTTGCCTTGGACTGACTGGATTTTATCTGCCCGTTGAACCTCGCTGTTGGAAACTGGATGGCTCGAAGCCCATTCACGCAAGGTTTTTTCCTGGTTTTGATCAATAGGCAGACTGTACAGCACCGAAATATAGAACATCGCACGGGCCACGACGCCTTTGTGTTCTTCGGGTGGTTCAAAGCCTCTGGTGCTGCTCTCGCAGATGGCGCCCTCAACATTGCTTTCGTGGCTGCATTCCCTGAAAGGCAAGCTGCCGCGAAGTCCGTTGATCTGAATTTCAGAGGGGAACAGGTGATAGATGTCGGCACGAGCCTCTACAAAACGGCCTGATCTCTTGAGGAATGTTTGTGGCCAGGTGTGCTCGGTGTTGACGCCATTTTTTGGAATGCTGTGGCCAACTTCAAAAATTTCCGGTGAATAACAAGATTTCACAACCCGTGTGCCCTTCTCGTCGAGATACACGTCCACCTTTTGGAACATGGCTTCGCGTGCGCCACTGTAGGTGAGCGTTTTTTTGTCGGATTGGGCGTAGGTTCTGAGGGTTTCTCGGATGCAGGTTTGGTCGGAATTTTTGCAGTCAGCGGGATTCTGAGTGGGGTACGCAAGAGCATTGGGAGCAGAGGCAAGAGATGCAATGGCGAGGGAAGCGAGAGTGTGAGCGATTCTCCAGGACCAAGGGAACATCTGATGCGAATGCATTTTCGACTCCTCTGCGTATTTGATTGTCTGCTTACAGTTGGCAGCTATCGAAGAGTCGTGGATTCGTCAATCCGTTTATGGGGCAGATAAGAAAATAAAATGTGAACGACTGTCGAACTCTCGGCAGAGGAAGCAGAAACAAGAACATTCCGGGACGGAAAAGTCGCACGCGCGGGAGCTGTTTTTAACGTATTTGAAAAATTAAAAGCCCCGCCCTGCAGCTTTGCAGGGTGGAGCTTTTGATATCAGGTTCGAATCAAAAATTACGAACGGAAGTCGATTGTCGGACCGTGACCCAAAAGGGCCATGGTGCGTGCGCGCTTGACCGCAATCGTCAGTTCGCGCTGTTGCTGAGCGCTCGCGCCGCTGATGCGCCGAGGAACAATCTTACCGTGTTCGGTTACAAAACGACGAAGCAATTGAGTGTCTTTGTAATCAAACTTGATGTTGGGATCGAGCACGCGCTTTGGACGGGAATAGCGGCGCTTCTTTTTGGCTCCGGATACTGCCATGACAACCTTCCTTTATGTTTGGGCAGCAGCGTCGATCGAAAAGTCGACGCAGCCTTGGGTAGCAAATGGAAAGTCTTGATAATCATAGCTGCGGGATGCAGTCAAGTAGAAGTCGCAGGCAGTTCAGAGTTCGTGAGAGATGGTTGAAAACTGGTTTTTACGGATTTCTCCGGGGATCCATTCATCGAGCGTCACTTTGATATAACCAAATCGCACGGTTGCCTCTATGTAGAGGGGCAACCTGCGTTCGTCCCGGGTGAACCACATCTTAATGTCACCGCGCTGTTCCATCAGTCCACCAAAAGTGGTGATGAGGCGATAAACATCCGCTTCATAGGACTTTTTGCCGATTTTCCTGGTGTCGCTGCCCAAATAAGTGGCCTTGCCAGTCCAGGTCCTTTCGGATGTGAAAATAGGCACGTCCAACTGTAAGGGCGGTGGGTTCGAGGCTGCCAGTTTGACCCGAAGATAGTAAAGCGCCCCGAGCGCGTCTTTGGTTCCCGATGCAACTGAAAATGTTGCTTTGGATTCTTCGCGGTCTTTGCGTTTGGTGATTTGATTGACTTCGCCTTTGTTGCTGTCGAAGTTGATGAGCTTCGTTTGGCGAAATGAACCTTCCTGCTGATTGATATAAAAGCGGACAGGGACGAGTTCTGGACCATTGGTCATGAGGGCTTCAATTGAGTCGTGAATCTGCATGATCCAACGGTACCAGCGCGCACTTTTGACTTCTCCGGTCAATCTGTGTGCCCAGCCCTCGCCATGTTTGACTGGCGGCTGGATTGTAACCTCTGCCTGCCCACCACTGACTCCCAAATACGTCACAACAAAGCGCAGCCGTTCTCCAACATCAAAAGGCAGCCGCTGATACGTTTTGCTGGCATCCTGAAAAAGAGGCGAACCTGCATCCAAGGTTTGGTGCGAAGGAAGTTCAAGTTGGCGTTCGAAATCACCATCGCTGAGAGTGCTCAGCGGAGTCGTAGCGGCTGCTGCTGCGGGAAATGATCCTAAAAATGGAATCGCCACCAACAGGCCGGCCATCTTCAGCAAAAACCGTGGGCCGCGCAATGACAAAAGCATGCGATCATTATTCATCAGACCAGACTCGCTTCCTGGGATGTCGATTTGGCTTTTGAAGATTTTTTCTGAACAACGCTGCGTCCCGATTTCTTTTCGATGTGCTCAAACAGCTCACGGAAAGCAATCGACACTGCGTGGTCGGGGAACTGGCAGACCACAGGAACAGACTCCGAGTGTGACTCCCTGACTTTGATGCTGGACGGAATAAAGGGTTCCAAAACGTCGTAGCCGAGCGCCTTGAGCTCAGAAATGATTGAAGCGGCGTGCTTGGTTCCCTTTTGAAACTGATTCACCACCATTCCCACCACGCGCAGCTCCGGATTGTGGTCGGCCTGAACTTCGCGGATCGTGTTGAAGATGTCCTGCGCAGCTCTGACGCTGAAGGCATCGCAATCAATTGGAACAAGAATTTCATGCGCCGCAATCAAACTACTTAAAGCATAAAAGTCGTTGGCAGGCGGTGGGTCGAAATAAATTGCCTCGTAGTTTGTCGAGCGGATACCATCTCGGAGTTTCATGATTTTGTGCTTGTTTTCGAGCTTGTTTCTGAGTTCTTCGAGGTCACGGTCGGCTGCGACAAGATGAAGATTCGCCACTCCAGTGTCGGTGGTCACATATTCCAGCAGGCTTTGTCGGAAGAGATTCAGGCCAAGGCAGCTTTCATAAAAATCCGAAATCGATTTCGTGGGAACTTTATTGATGCCGAGCAAATGGCTTGTTGAATTTCCCTGAGGGTCGGTGTCGACGAGAAGTGTTCGCAATCCGGATGCGGCAGAGCAGGCAGCCAGATTGACAGCCAAAGTTGTTTTGCCGACGCCACCTTTTTGATTGTAAATCACGCGCACAACAGGCTGCATTCCCATTTCTTCGCCCCCAAATTCCATCGTTCAACCAAACCAGATGCTTCTGCGATTCTTCAGTTGTTCAACAATAACCTCTTGAATCTGATTCTTCACCTTTTGCGCCAAACGATAGACAAGGACGCGGTCCTTCTCTGCCTCGGGTCCGTATTCCGAAAGATCGATGGGCGGAAGGATATGAATGAACCATTTGCTTGGTAGCGGAATAAGACCGGCTGGCCCCAGCCACGGGAAAGTCGGCGTGATGGGGATGTAGGGAACCCCGAGCATTCCGGCTACAAATGTTTCTCTTGCAAGCATGGGATGTATTTCTTCGGGCCCGATGAACGCAACCGGAACCAAGGGTGCACCGGTGCGCAGGCACAACTTGATAAACCCACCGCGTCCGAAGCGTGCCAGATGATATTTATCGCGATAGAGTTTGCCGAGGCCTTTGACGCCTTCCGGGAAAACCACAACCGGCATCTGTGCATTGAGCAGCTGTTGGGCATTTTCCTGGCTTGCACGCACACCGCCAAATCGGTTCATCATGCTACCGAGAAAAGGAAAGTGGAACAGGAAGTCTTCGACCATGAAGCGGACTTCGCGGTGATTTTGGTGTTCCTTCAAGACTGCCATCTTGAGCATGGTTGCATCATAGGGGAGTGAGCCGGAGTGATTGCCAACCATGAGGCACGGGCCGCTGCGTGGGATGTTTGAAATCCCGTAGGTCTCTACTCGCCAATATTTGGTGTAGAGAAAATCGAACAATGGCCGTACAAATCGATCAAAAATAGGATCAAAGCCAAAAAGGTCGACTTCTTCACTGCGCATGCTGAGCGAAAATTCATGATATTTTCTGCGCAGATTGAATGGGTTCAAGCCGGTCACGATGTCGTCGAGTGAACTGTCTTTGTTTGCACTCGCCGGCTCGGCCTTGTCGATATAGGTCGTTCTCATCGAGTCAGCTGAAGTTTGAATCCGTTCTTCAATTTTGAGCAGAACGCTATCAAGCTCGCCGCGAAATTCATGCAGGCGCTCGATGACCGACTTCAGCTCGTCCTTTGAGGCGAATTGCTTGTTGTTGGCGCGGGTGCGTTTTTCCATGTCGCGTTCGATGCGGCTGAATTGTTCCAACAGGGTTCGCCGAACTTTGAAAACGTTGCTGGAAAGGTTGATGAGATCATCCTGCCCGGCTGACTTGCGTTTGGTTTCGCCATCACCGTCGTTGCTGTTGTGCGGAGATGATTTTGAGCCTGTCATGCTGCTGACCTCGCTTTTACTGATCAATTCAGATTCATTTCAAAAAACGCGAACGAATCCTTCGTCTTGTTTTAGAGGCTGTTCTTCACCCAGAACAGAAGAAGGAATTGAGAAACCGACGCTTCTCAGGCGAGCCGCCTCGATGAGGGCTTTGAGTGCCTGGCGACTCGAATATCTGGGGTAAAATCCCAGGATCTTGTTGGCTTTGGAACCATCGGCAACACAAATGTATTGAAAAAATGGAACCATGGCAGAAGGAAGATCCCAAAGACGGAGCATGAATCCCAGCGAAAAAACCGTTTTGCAGACGGGTGTGGCAACCGGAACTGGCACACGGCCCGAGAGGTGAATTCCGGTGCTGAGTGGTAAAACTCCCTTGCCGACAATATTGAATGCGCCTTTGGCCTTTGAGAACACCGCCAACATGGCAGCTTGGGCGGCATCGTCTTCATGAATGAATTGCAGCAGTGGGTCGTAGCCAAGAACCTTTGGGATGATCCCGGCAAGAAAATAGCGCGCGCGAACATTTGTCGAATTTGGTCCAAGGATGGGCGCAAACCGCAGAACGCAAATTGTGCATTGTGGGTAGTCTTCGGCGAATTCCTTCATTTGGCTCTCAACGTCAACACGGGCTCTGACGAAGTCAGGACCCAGTGGTTTGAGCGGCTTGGATTCAGTTATGAAATTCGGATTTTGACTGTGTGCACCGTAAACGAAGGTGTCTCCCAGCACAACACAGCGTTCGATTTTTGCTTCAGCCAGAGCATTCAGAACGTGAAATGTTCCGATGGTTTCAACTTCACGTCGCTGTGAACCGCCACGCCCAGGGCCAGAGAACAATGCGCCATGAACGACGCATTTGATGTCATTTTTCACCAACAGGTTGGCCACCAACTCGTCGGCGCCGTCGCGGGTCAAGTCGACCCGGTGGAAAATGACCTTTGCCGCATGCACCAAGGGTGCCTTGATGTCGAAAACGTGTATTTCCTTGACATGGGGCAATTCAACGAGGCGTTTGAGAACCAGGTGGCCACGAAATCCCGACGCGCCGGTCATTCCTATTTTGGCGTAGACTTCCTTCGTTGGCAGGGGTAGGGAGGTGCCATCCAGATGTGCTTCGATTTGTGTCTTG
>JBDLRR010000022.1:0-5253 GCA_039799985.1 Pseudomonadota bacterium
TCCCAAAAATGGCCAGACCATTTGGCGACACACTCTATCGGCAGCAGCGTCAGACAGGTTTTCAACCATAGCTGCACCCGTTTTGGCCTTGTCTGATGGAATCATTGTTACCAACGCCGAGAGCGTGACGCAGCGGCTGAACTGGGAAACTCGCTCGGTCAAGTGGTCGTATTCGGTCGGCTCTGTTGTTCAGCCCAAGTACGACGAGGGAAGCGTTTTTGTGGCGGGAACTGATGGTGCTGTGCACAAGCTCGATCTCGCTTCCGGACAAGCATTGTGGAAGGCGCAGATTCCCACAACGAGCCCTCTGGTTGCAATGACGTTGTTGAAAAAGAAGGACATCGTTCTTGTTGCGACTGCAAATGGCAATTTGTTTGCCATTGGGATGAAACTGGGTTCGCTGGAAGGCGTGAGTCCAACTTCAACATTTGGTGCAGTGACAGGCGATTTTTTTGCAGGTCGGCCAGAACAAAATGAGGTCTGCCTGAGCTACAGAACTCCAGGATATGCTTGTTGGACTTGGAACTCTGAATCGAGAAAATCGCCTGATGAAAAATAAGATCAAGCACTCGCTGAGTGTGTCGAGACTGCCGTTGAAATTGAACACACATTCTAAAACAACGAATTCTCCCAAGATCAGTTTGCAGTGGGACAAAGCCAGCCTCAAGAACCGCATCGAGTTTGTTCTCGGTCTGTTGTGCCTGCAGCCTACGACCGTTCACGTCGAATTTGTAGATGTCGTTGAGATGGGTGCACTCAATTGGCAGTTTCGCGGCAAGGGCCAAGCCACTGATGTGTTGAGCTTTGTGCCGCACGCCTCTGCACAGTTGTCTGAAGCAGTTTCTTTGAGCAAGAAAAGTTCGTCTGTAAGTTTGGGTGATTTGGCTGTGTGCGTGGAAGTGTGTGCAACGCAGGCAAAGCGTCATCGCTGCACTCTTGCCGATGAACTTGAGCGGATGATTGTTCATGGACTTGTTCATTTGAAGGGATTTGATCATGAGCGCTCACCGGCCGCATATTACGTGATGAGTGCGCTTGAAAAAGCAATTCGGAGTCAGTTGAAGCTTGAATTTGGTGCTGCGGATTTCTGCGTGGCCAAAGAGTCTACCGGCGCAGGCATTAGGCGCGAGGTGCGTCGGTAATGTCGGATGGGCTACTGTGGGGACTCCTCGTTGTTTTGGTGTGTCTGGCTCTCAGCGCTTTCTTTTCTGCCACCGAGACGGCACTCACAAGTCTATCGTCGCTGAAAGCCAAGCACATCCGCGAAAATCATGGTCGGGCCGGCAAGGTCTTTGATCTTTGGCTCAATCATCCACATCGTGTTCTTGCTGCGGTACTGATTGGAAACAATCTGGTTAATATTTTCGCATCGATTTATGCAGACAATCTGATCTCAAAATCGTTTGGTCACGCATCGGTTGAGCTTGTCACGGCAGTCATGACAATCGTCATTGTGTTGTTTGCTGAAATCGTTCCAAAGTCATTGGCCAAAACTCACTCAGCCCAGGTTGCCCTGCCGCTGCTGTATATTTTCCGTCTGTTCTACTTTGTGCTCTTTCCGTTCACCTGGTTGCTTTCAAGTATTTCAGATCTTGTCGCCCACGCCGTTCGCAAGAGAAATGGCAAAACTGCTCCTCAAATCACCGAAGAGGAACTCGAGTTCTTGATTGATGTGGGCGAAGAGGAAGGAGTTCTTGCGGAACAGAAGCACGAAATGCTCAGTGGCATTTTCGAATTGGGTGATACGGTCGTGCGTGAGGTCATGGTCCATAGAACCGACATGACCGCGTTGCCGTTGAATTCGACGATTCATGATGCAGCGGATTTGTTTCGTGAAAGGGGCCTGTCAAGAATGCCGGTTTACGACGGTCGCGTCGACAACATCACGGGTATTCTGCATTTGAAGGACATTCTTTTTTATATCAAGAAGCACGCGCATGATGATTCGTATTGGGAGGCTCCCGTTGCTGAAATCAAGCGAGATGCCATGTTTGTGCCAGAAAGCAAACCTGTTGATCAGCTGTTCCAGGAGATGAGAAAGAATCGTCAACACATGGCCATCGTTCTGGATGAGTATGGTGGAACCAGTGGCGTTGTTACAATGGAAGATATTCTCGAGGAAATTGTTGGTGAAATTCGTGATGAGTTCGACAACGAAGAGGATGCAATTCGTCCGACTCAGCAACCGAATCAATATTTGATCGAATGCAAAATCCACATCGACGACTTTTGTGACTTTTTCGACCTTCCAAGAAGTGAAATTGCCGACGACGATAAGGCAGTGGAATTTGACACCCTGGGTGGACTCATTCTCCACCATATCGGACAAATTCCACGCATCGGAGACAGGTTGACGATTGGTCGAGTGGTCATTGAAGTCTTGGAAGTCAGCCGTCGCAGAGTTCGCCGCGTCATAGCAAGTGTTCAGGCAGGCGACGGTTCACCTTTGGATAACATGCCGCAAATGTCGGTTGCCCCGCACTCCAACACTCCTGCGCCCTGAATAGTTCAATTCTGGAATTCTGAATCGTTCACAAGATAAAGATAAAAAAAGTGAGGCGGATATGCCTCACTCGTCGTCTTCTTCGTCCTCGTCTTCATCTTCGTCGTCGAGGTCTTCGTCGTCGAAATCATCGTCATCTTCGTCGTCTTCGAATTCTTCAACGTCACCTTCGTCTTCTTCGAAGTCCTCATCGAATTCATCTTCTTCTTCAAGGTCTTCGTCAAAGTCTTCATCGTCGAGGTCTTCAAATTCCTCGTCTTCGTCGTCGAAGTCTTCGTCTTCGTCCTCTTCTTCTTCGGCCTCGTCGTCATCTTTCGCACCACGACCTTTTGAGGGCGTCAGCACGCCGGGCAAAAGAACATCCAACAGATCGGAATGATCCTTGGTGCGGACTTCAAATACCATTTCAACCTCCGGAAAGTATATCTACGGCACTGCCTGCTGCGCCAAATCTGAACCAGCGCAAAAAACGGTTGCCATGCTCTTTCGATGACAGGAATCAGGTAATCAAAACTCGAAAACGAACGCAAGAGGTGCCGGGGATCTTTTTCCAGTTCTGGTTCGGTCTTAGACTCCGGTATCACTCGGCCTGAGCGGCAGCAGCTCGATATCGGCGCCCAGAGCCTCGAGTTTTTTCAGAAGAGGCCTGGCACGAAGTTCTGCCTGTTTGGCCTGCCATCTTTTGGCTTCCTCGGCTTGCTCGACGGCAGCGAGGCTCACGCCCTCGCTGGAACGCGGTTGGCTCAGCGGCTCATTTTTTTTTGATCGGCTGGTTTGGTGGTTTTGGGTCCAAAGGGGTCAGTTGAGCTGAGGCTGGCGATGGCCTCCATTGTCTTGCCGGTGGTGCGGGTCTGAGCCAAGCTCGGTATTTGAGCCGGTGTTCCCTTTATAGCTTGAGAACCGGACTCCGGTTGTCCGCGATGCGATGTGCTCTCTGCGGTGGCAGTCGACTTCGGAGTGTTCTGTTGCTTGAGAGCATATTTTTTGGGTAGCTCGATGCCTTCAATGGTGCAGTCCGCGCATCCCAAAGATTGCAGAGCCGAGAGAAAGATGTCTGCCTCTGATTCCGACAGTTGAGCGAAAAGTTTGTTCTCGGCGCAGTCGGTGAAGCTGATTTTGTTTTTGGTGAACTGTGCAAGCTTGGCGTGTTTCAGCTTGACCGCCAATTGCATATTCTTGCCCTGAATATGAGAGATGAGCTGGGCATACAAATCCAGCAGTCCATCGGGAGTTGGACTGGAAGCTGGCAGTTGAATCGACGAGACTTCCGAGCCCGCAGGTTTTGTCTCAATTTTTTGGGGTTTTGCAGACAAGGGTGTCGGATTTGCCAAACCCGGAGTTTGAGCTTGAGGCTTTTGAGAGGCAGATGAAGTTGCTGAGTGGGTATTTTGGTTGCCGGGCACGCCGACCGCAGAGACGGCATGGCTGAGCAGACTGCTCAGCTCATCGGAAGACAACCATTCTGAGCGACTGATGCAATCCATGATGGTGATTTCAGCCCACGACCGCTGCGAATTTGTGCGCAAGATATCACGTGATGCATGTGCAAGTGCGCGGTAGATTTCCATCAGTGCAACGAGCGAGGACGGTTCCGCGACCCGACTGATGAATTCCTTTTCAGCCGGCAACAGATTCAAGATTTCACTTGTTCGTGTTTCGGCAGCGGTTGTCTGCTTGGCTTGTTTGAGCACAATAGCACTGCGAAAAATGTTTGCTGTTTGCTCAAGGATATTTGAGAAGTCGAGACTTGATGCATCAGCTTCCGCAATGGCCTGCAAACAAGCATCGGGATCACGACTCAGGATTCCCTCAAAAAGATTCTGACAGATGCCTTCGCCCATGACGCTCAGTGCTGCCTTGGCTGATTCGAACGTCACTGCGCGGTGCGAGCCCAAAGCCAGAACTTGTTCAAGTAGGCTCAATGAGTCGCGCAAACTTCCTTTAGCTTCTCGGGCGATCAGTTGCAGTGCATCCTGGTCGTAGGTGATGCCATCTTTTTCAAGCAGTGTTCCAAGATGTTTCGCAATTGTGGCTGGATCGATTTTTCTAAACGACAAAATCATGCATCTTGAACGCACAGTCACCGGAACTTTGTGCAATTCGGTCGTTGCCAGGATAAAAATCACCTGAGGCGGCGGTTCTTCCAGTGTTTTCAAAAGTGCGTTGAACGCGCCGATGCTCAGCATGTGAACTTCGTCGATGATGAAGATCTTGTAGCGGCTCGATTGTGGATAAAATCTCGCTGACTCTCGAAGTTCTCGAACGTTGTCTACGCCCGTGTGTGACGCACCGTCGATCTCGAAAACATCCTCGTGGGCACATGCTGTGATTTGAACGCAATGTGTGCAGGTTTGGCAGGGATAAAGAGTCGGCCCTTGTTCACAGCACAATGACTTTGCCAGAATTCGTGCGCTTGAGGTTTTGCCGGTTCCGCGCGTTCCGGTGAAAAGAAACGCATGCGGAATTCGACCGCTCGAGACCATCCCTTCGATGGCTTTGACCGCAGATTCTTGGCCTACGAGTTCGGAAAAGCTTTGCGGACGCGTCCTTCGCGCAAGTACCTGGTACTCGCGACTGCCGGAGCTGAGATCTGTATCTGCAAACCCTTCGAACATCGATGACCGTCCGGAAATAAAAAAACCGCTACGAGGGGCGACTAGAAGATGGGCCTACCTGTTGTGACCAGTACCGTTGCTGCCTTCCGGCCCTGGCGGGGTTGGATGGACACACCATCAGACGTCCTCTAGCCA
>JBDLRR010000023.1:0-4048 GCA_039799985.1 Pseudomonadota bacterium
TCGATTACTCTGGTGATCTTTACGGAAAGAAATTGCTCTTCCGATTGAAAAAATTCATTCGAACCGAAATGAAGTTTTCGGGCTTGGAACAATTGAAGAACCAGATTGCAAGCGACACCAAAGACGCACGCATTTTTTTCGGGGTGTGACAGAATGGCAACCATTCATTTGATTTTGGTGAGACATGCTGAGGCAGCAGACGGGTCGCTTTTTGGCGATGATTCCCAGCGACAACTGACACCGCGTGGTCAAAGGGAAGCAAGCTTTTTGGGTCGTACAAGGCGGATGATGGCGCTCCCTTCTCCGGATGTTGTGTTCACCAGCGGATTTGAGCGAGCCGAACAGACTCTTGAAAGGGTTCTTGAAGGTCTTTCTCTTCGCGTCGTTCGCGACATTAATTTCTCGCCTGAGGGTTCATACCGCAAGGGCATGGAGATGATTCTAGAAGAAGCCCGTCAGCCTTTGCCGGATGATGAGCGTCTCAAATGCATCTGGGTCGTAGGACACAATCCAAACATTGAACGACTTTTGGGGCAGATTGCTCCCGACATTGCGGTCGTGTTGCGGCCGTTCCGCAAGGCATCTCTTGCCTGGTTGAAGCTCAGGGATGTCGAATCTCATCATCCGACAGCTGAACTTATTGCATATTTTCCTCGACCCCATGAGGAACGTGAAAGAAATTCCCAGACAGACGAGTGACAGAGCAAAACTCTGTTGATCTGCGTTTCATCTTCTTGGCTTAGGCTTTGCCTTGAAATCGTCAAGAGGGAGGAGATGCGATCCATGAGTTCGCGTTCGACGCACGTCAAGAAGACCAGCCAGAAGAATCCCGGGATTCGTTTGTTGGACGACGCCGAACTTTATCTTAATCGCGAGCTAGCTTGGCTTGCGTTCAATGATCGTGTGCTGAAGGAATCTGAAAATCGCGACACACCACTTGTTGAAAGAATAAAGTTTATCTCGATTTTTGCTTCCAATCTCGATGAATTTTTTATGGTCCGCTTGTCTGGTTTGTTCAAGTTGCTTGAGAATCAAGAAGGTGGTCACCCGCTGTCGGGTCCCACAGAGCGCGATCAAGATGTCGAGGAGACACTCGACGAAGTATCGATTTACATTCGTCGGCAGCTTCGTCGCGCATATGCAACATTCCAAGGAAGTTTTCTTCCTCTGCTGCAGGCAGAAGGGGTTTCCATTTTGCGGGTTCATGATCTGCCGCGCGCAGAACTCGAACGTATGGATGCCTTTTTCGAGAATCAGGTTTTTCCAATCTTGACGCCACTTGCTGTCGACCAGGCGCACCCGTTTCCATTTCTTTCGAACCTCTCACTCTATCTTGCTGTAACTTTCAAAGAGATTGGCGACAATGGAGAGCCACTGTTGGCGTTTGTTGAGGTGCCTCCAAAGTTGGCCAGATTTATGCCTATTCCATCGCGTGGGCGCGAGCATCGGTTTGTGGCGATTGAAGATCTGATTCGCCGACATTTGGACAAGTTGTTCCCATGGAGCGAAGTTGAGGATGCATACGTTTTCAGGGTGACACGCAACCTTGATTACGAATTGCTGGAAGGCGAAGTCAAAGACCTGATGAAGTCCATTGAGCTTGAGCTCAAAGACAGAGCTCAACGATTTGTGGTGAGGCTTGAGGTTGAGCAGAGCATGCCCGAGACGCTGCGCTCGAGACTTCGAGGTCAGCTCGAGTTGGAGTTGGGTGATGTCTATGAGTGTCCGAGTCTTTTGAATCTTCGCGACCTGATGGCTTTGACGAAGCTGGAATTCAAACCCAGTTTGCGCGACAGTCCTTTTAGCCCGAAGATTAATTATCGCTTGAGTGAAGATAGAAGCATTTTCGATGTTATTCGCGAGCGTGACATTCTCCTTCATCATCCCTACGAGAGTTTTTCGAGTGTCCTCGAATTTCTTGGCCGTGCTGCTGAAGATCCGCACGTTCTTGCCATCAAACAAACGCTCTACAGAATTGGTGGCGACTCACCCGTGATTGATGCGCTCGTGAAAGCAGCCGAGCAAGGTAAACAGGTGACTGCCGTCGTTGAGCTGAAGGCTCGATTTGATGAAGTCAACAATATTGCCTGGGCACGCCGTCTTGAGCGTGCGGGTGCGCACGTTGTTTTCGGTTTTGTTGGACTAAAGACACACGCAAAGTGCGCACTTGTCATTCGACGTGAAGGTCAGCACTTGCAGCGTTATGCTCATGTATCAACAGGAAATTACAACAGCAGTACAGCACGTATGTACACGGATTTTGGAATGCTGACTGCGAGTGAGGCGCTTACGAGCGACCTTGCAAAGCTTTTCAATCTGCTCACGGGATTCAATCTGCTTGCCTCGGAATCCAAATTGTCACGATTGCATGGTGGCCCCGAATTCGAAATGATCAAAGTGGCGCCCTTCGGACTGCGAAATTTCTTTATTGAACTCATTCGCGAAGAGTGTCGCATTCACAAGACTCGCGGAAATGGTCTCATCGTGTTGAAGATGAACTCGCTGACTGATCCGATTTTGGTTCAAACGCTTTACGAAGCCAGCCGCGCGGGCGTCAAGATTGAGCTGATTGTGCGCGGAGTTTGTGTGCTTCGCCCAGGCGTCAAGGGAGTTTCCGATAATATTCGGGTCGTCTCAGTGATTGATCGCTTCCTGGAGCATTCTCGAGTTTTCTTCTTCAGAAATGACAATCGTCCAAAGGTGTTTCTTGGCAGTGCGGATTTCATGCCACGCAACATGGACAGGCGAGTCGAAGTCGTTTGGCCAGTTGTGGAGGAGCGACTCAAGGCGAAGGTGGTTGATGTTCTTTCATACAGCCTGAGAGACAATCTCAAGTCACATGTGATGAACGAAGATGGAACGTATTCACCAAATGCACCAGCCCGTGGTAAGGCTTTTCGCTCTCAGGAGCGTTTGATTGATTTGGCGCGCATGGAGAATTCCTCTCCTGCCCGCTTGCGCGAGGCTTTGCGTGTTCTGGATGGTGCTGTTCACAAATCAGACAGCCTGGCTGTCGTCGGCATACGGAATGTGAAGTGATGGTTTCTTTCGAACATCATTCAGAACCAAAGGCAGGCAGGATTGCCGTCATTGATGTGGGTTCCAACAGCACCCACATGCTGGTGGTGGAGGTTGTTCCCGGGGCTGCATTCAGAATTCTTGAAGCGGTCAAGGAACAAACCCGATTGGCGGCAGATCTTGATGAACGCCTGATGCTCGATGCAAATGCATTGAACAAAATGTCTTCGGTTCTCAAAAAGATGCGCGATATCGCGGATCGATACAACGCTCAGATTCGATGTGTTGCTACCCATGCATTGCGGGAAGCAAAAAATGGCGGCGAGTTTGCCAACAGGCTTTCAAAAAAGTCTGGTGTGCAGGTCGATATTGTTTCGGGGCAGGAAGAAGCGCGTTTGGTGGCTTTGGGAGTTCGACATGGATTGCCGATTGCCGGTCAGCCGACGCTCATTGTAGATGTTGGCGGAGGGTCGACTGAAATTGTCTTGTGCCAGTGGAATGAGGTGCGCTTTGCAACCTCGCTGAAACTGGGAGCCGTGAGGTTGACTCAAAAATTTCTCAAGGATGACCCCTTTTCCGAGCGCGATTTGCTTGCTCTTGAAGAATATGTTGTGAGCCGCCTTGAACCTGTATGTCACGAAATTAGAAAAATTGGCTTTGATGTTGCAGTTGGTTCTTCGGGAACCATCAAGGCTCTTCAAACGCTTTCGATGGCGAGTCGAGGAGAAGAAATTCCCAAAAATCTGCATGGCACTGAATTGGTAATGGCAAATCTTTCTTCTGTGTGTGAAACGCTGTTCAAGAATCGTTCCATCCAGGAGCGTCGTCTTTTGCCGAAAATGGACTCAAAGCGCGCCGACATCATTGTGGCAGGTGCCATGGTGTTGAAGGTCTTGGGCGAAATTGCTGGTATCAGTTCATTTCGTGTTTCCTCGACGGCACTCAGGGAAGGGCTCATTGTCGACACCCAGTCGCGTGAGTCGACGTGGTTACAGGGAGACTCCATTGATGTTCGTTGGCAGAGCATTCG
>JBDLRR010000024.1:0-12609 GCA_039799985.1 Pseudomonadota bacterium
CCGCCATTTCACTTCCGGCGAATGTGCGGCGAATTTCACATTCACCTTCTTTGAAGTAGGCGCCGACGCGCGATTCAAGCAAGATGACGTTTTCTTGCTGTTTGACATCCCAGACTTCGCAATATTGGGCTTCACCATCGATCGCCACGGCCAGGTTGGCAGGCAGTGTCCAAGGTGTTGTGGTCCAGACCAACAAACTCTTGCCTGCGAACTTGCCTTTCAGTCTCGCCCGCAGCGTGACCGACGGATCCTGGATGTCACGATAATCGAGGCTTGCTTCAAAGTTGGAAAGTGTCGAGCCCAGCGCCGATGAATAGCTCATCACGTAGCGACCTTCATAGACAAGACCCTTGTCCCAAAGCTGCCTGAAGACAGCCCAGACACTTTCCATGAACGATTTGTCCATCGTGCGGTATTCGTTGTCCATGTCGACCCAACGGCCCAAGCGACGCATGTAGTTTCGCCACTCGGACGTGTATCGCAGCACCGACTCGCGACAAGCCTCATTGAATTTTGCAACGCCCAGCTTCTCGATTTCGGGTCGGCCATTCAAGCCCAGTTCTTTTTGAATGAGCATTTCAACAGGCAGACCATGACAGTCCCAACCAAAACGACGCTCCACCCGATGGCCCTTCATCGTGAAGTAACGAGGAAAGGCATCCTTGATGCTCGACGGAACAAAGTGTCCGAAGTGTGGCAGGCCCGTGGCAAACGGAGGTCCATCGTAAAAATTGTATTTTTTGTCGTGTGGACGTTCATCAATGCTTTTTTGGAAAGTCTTTTCGCGATCCCACTTCTCGGCTACCGCCTTTTCCATGGAAGGGAAGTGGATGGATTTTTCCGGACGCTCAACGCGCATGTGAGAACCTCTTTGAACCAATGGAGACTGAACCAGATTGCAGCCTTCTAGCACGCCTTTTAACCTGCTTGCCACCGACTCAAGCCGGAGTTTTGGTGCCAAACTTGTCCAATGACAAAACTTTGAACTGGGTCGCCTCCCCGGCCGCAATGGATTGCAGTAATGTTGGGACGATGGCACTTGGCGAGGCGGATGAACCTTCCAAAGAAGTGCCTCTCAACTACGAAGGGTGGCGGGTATGGTGAAAAGTGAGCTGATTGAAGTTCTGGCCTCGAAAGCAGATATTACAACGACCCAGTCGGAAGAGGCTGTGAATCTGTTTTTCCAATCAATCATCGACTCGTTGACCACAGACGGTCGCGTTGAGATTCGTGGCTTTGGAGCATTCACTGTCCGCAAGTATAAATCCTACGATGGCCGCAACCCAAAGACAGGCGAAAAAATTGAAGTGCCTGAGAAAAAGTTGCCATTCTGGAAGACCGGTCTTGAACTTCGTCAACGCGTCGATGGCCTGGGAATCGAGGGCTGAATCAACAACGGCGAGTTCGCTGACCCACCCACATCATCAGCGAAAAGCTTTGACGAGTGGAAGCCTCAGTTTACAAACAAACAAAAAACCCCGGAGCATGACGCCCGGGGTTTTTTAATGCTCACTTACCAGAGCAAAAAGCCTGCGAAAATTACTTCGCAACGCCTTTGGCCTTCTTGACCTGAGCAGACAAACGGCTGATGCGGCGAGCCATGTTGTTGGCGTGAATAACGCCCTTGCGACGGGTCACTGCAATGACAGACTGTGTCTCACGGAACAGCTCGTCGAGCTTGTCGAGTTGCTTGCCCTCGATAGCATCGCGCAACTTGCGGATGGCGGTCTTCATTGTGCTCATAACCTGACGGTTGCGTTGGTTACGAACGATGGTTTGGCGTGCGCGCTTTTCAGCGGACTTATGGGTAGCCATGGAAAACTCCAAATGGGAGTGGCTGTGCGAACTCAAAGGCCACCGAAGGACAGACACTCACTGGTTTGAACCAGACCCTCGAGACCCTCCACCGCATCGCTCTGGAAAACGCGGCAGCAAATCGAAAACTTCAATCAGCCAAGGGTGACCTTGGTCTTTTTGAGCAGGTTGGCAACCGCGTCGGAAGGACGTGCGCCCACTTTGTACCAGTGGTTCATGCGCTCGGTTTCCAGCGAAATGACTGATGGCTCGGTCATAGGGTTATAGTAGCCAACGCGCTCGATGAAGCGGCCGTTGCGGGCATTGCGAGAGTCGGTCACAACCACCTGAAAGAATGGGTTGTTTTTGCTGCCGTGACGTTGCATACGGAATTTCAGTGCCATGTAAAACTTCCTTCTCGTGAGTGGGAAAAATAGGCCCACTTGCCCGGCGTCTTGTGAGTTCTGGAAAATCATCAACAATTTGAATGGTTTTCTCTTGGACTCTGGAACGCGTTGTCAGTCAATACCGCCTGCGCGGAAAAAGCGGCTTACCGCTCGAATTTGCCGCTGTCAATCTCGAAGACGTTGGCAGCCCACCGACAGCTCCCCGGGTGTACAATTGGGAAGATGACAGGAGAAGTGACAACCGAACATCTGCTGAACTCCTGCGCAAACAAGTAGCCCCTGGCACGGAGGTTTACGTCGATGCGGCAGAACAAATTTCAGTCGGCCGTCCTTCTGACCCCGGAAGAAGGCCTGGCTGCGGAATGCCAAGCGACGCTCAAAGGCTTTGGTCTAAAAAAGATGACCGTGGTGACCGAGTTCGGCCAACTTCTGAAAGAAATCCTGGAACACCCATTCGACATCATTCTCGTCGACTTTGACTGCCTTTCGGGCTCTGACAGGGTCGGAATCGTCAAACGCCTACAATCGTCGCAAAATCACAAGCAGGGAGTTTGCGTCGCCCTCGCACAAATTAGTTCTTCGGAAGAATTCTCGGAAATCCGGGAGCAGGGTTTTGCATCGGTTCTTATCAAACCAATCAGCCTGGGCATGATGCAACAAGCACTCATCGAGGTGATCGAGCGTCAACGAACCCAGCCCATCGATCAAGAGGCTCTGCTGAAGGTTCACAACCTCTTTTTGGCCGGACAATCTTTTGAAGCCGAGAGGATCCTGAGCATCTGGCTGGAAAAAGAACCCGAGTCACCCGAGGGAATCACTCTACTCGCGCTGCACCAACTGAAAAAACAGGAATTCCACCGGGCTAAAAAAACAATCCAGAAAGTGCTTGAAGTGGAGCCGGACTATATCCCGGCTTTGCAAATCAATGCACGACTTTGTTTGCGTCTGGGCCAATTGCACGAAGCATTTGAGTCGCTCGGTAGAGAAGAAAAAGTGGTTGCGATAATCGATGCGAAGAGAGCAGAAAGCCTGGTTCACACAATTACGAAAAAAGAAATCGCTGCACTGACATTCTGCAAGCAGTTTTCAACCCGCGAGGGGCTGACCGCACTGCTCATCAACTTGGCTTTGCAATTGAGCAAGACAGGCAAAGCCAACGAATCGCTGCGGCTCTATGAGCGCGCGATGGGCCCTCTCGAAGATGAGAATTCAAGATTTTTCGTATTGTTCAATCGCGGACGGCTGCTGCTGAACTCACGGCGTGGAGACCTCGCCAAGCACGACCTGCTGGAAGCACTGCGCATTGCTCCGGATGAGTTGCATGGCAAAATCAGCGAACTTCTGCAGATGTGCAACACACCAGAGAGTCTGACCGAAACTGCAATACCGAACAAAAAGATTTCCCTGCGACAGGGCGCGACCGCGGTGCAGGATATTTTGAACCTTGGCTCTGTTCCAAAAGCCAAACCCGTCTACAAGCCTTTCAACAAAGAGGAAGTTCTGCAGCTGGTCTTCCTGGGAAAAATGCAGGAATCGACCGTGCCACCCGAAAGTATCAACGAGTGGCTGCAGATCAAAAAAAACCTTCTGCACATTCTTTTTCTTGAAGAACTGCCTCTGCTTGATGAGCCGACACCCGAAGAAAAAAGTCCAACTGCACAGGAACCGACATGAAAGAAGCTCTGCAAATCAATGGCAATGGACTGAAGGAATTTTTCCTCGATTTACGCTCGATGCGCTTTACGGGTGAGGCAAAATTTCAATGTTCGGATTGCAGCAAATCGGTTTTTGTACAGAGCGGTGAAATTACCCACTGTACCTCAACTCTTCTTGATGATCGGCTTGGCGACGTCATCTACCGGGATGGAAAAATCTCGCTGGATTTATTCGTAGAATTGGCCGGTAAAGTGAATGACAAAGTTCGCTTTGGTGAACTCCTCATTCAAAACGATGTTTTCAATCTGGTCGAACTCTGGGATGCACTCAACAGCCAGTCCAAAGCCATTTTGCAATCTTTGGTGTTTCAGGAACTTCTCCACGTTCAACTGGAAGACGCAGAAAAGCTCAAAACTCCCGACTTCGGTCTGAGATTTCGCTGGGACGAGGCCATCAATGAAGCGCTTGAAGAGCTCAGGGTCGTGCGCCGATTTGAACGCGCTGCGCGCAATTTTCCCTCACTCACGATCGACGAAAGAAATCGATCTTTGGCCAACACCGACTTCCTCAAAGACATTCTCAGCCTGATTGAGGAACACAACGAGTTCAATGTGGTTGTGGACGAGAAGAGCCCCCTGTCGAAAAACTATACAGTCCGGGCTATTTTCCAAATGTATACAAGAGGCGTGATTATAGACACTTGGGACCTTTTCTCTCAAGATCTTTTAAGACCGGCCGAAAACGAATTGCAAGAGGTGGTGAGCTCCTCAAGCCGAATCTTTCTGATGATGGAAGATCTCGCCGAAGGTCGTATGCTGAACGGATGGGACGCTGCAGTGAGAAGAGCAGTTCGGATTCTCGAACGAGAGTTTGGCCCCGGAGTCCATCTGATTCCCAAGCAGGGCTTTTCTGTTCAACATCTTCAAAAAGCAATCGCATTGAATCGCCAGCTCAAAACTCGAGCAATGATGACACAGGAACATCGTTGGCCTTTGTCGGTCGTTGCACTCATTCAGGAGGGGCTTCACAAAGCACTTCTTTATCTACTGTTTGAACTTTCCAACAACCGAGGTTTGGAGGAGGACGCCAAAAAAATACACGCAGAATTGGTGAATACTCGTGGTTCATATTTCTCAAGAGTTGCCGAAGCCATTTCCTAAAAGGAGACGATCATGGCAAATCAAGTTGCGGCTCATGGATTTACTTTGACTCAAGCATTGCGTGATTGCTGCGAAGGCGAATCAACAGAAAAGTTGATGCCGCTTGCGCTGCACAATTTTGGGAGCCGCTGGGCATTGTCTCTCGATGGCAACGAACACGTTGCACATCTGACCTGGAACGACGGGCCATTTCATGGCGACGTGACGATAAAGTCTGATGACATGTATCACAGCATTCATGGTGCTGCGAAACGAGCCATGGAACAGATGAAAAAAGCACACAGCAAACGCTATGACCATCACAAGCCTGTGAAGGGCGTGGCTCAAGCAAGCTGAAATTATCTCAGCCAAATTGAATGCCCGGTCAGGTTCACCCGCGACCGGGCTCTTTTTTTATCATCCGCAGCAATTTGAAGATGAAAAATGCAAGCAACAATACAACCGGAAGGCTTGTTGAAGTCTCAAACGATTTGAGCGGATGGTTTGCTGCAATATTCGAAACGATACATCCCGACGTCACCTGATTGGTGTCGCCTGCCTCGATGGCTGTGCTGGCTTGGCTCACAAATTCGCGTGCCTTGGCAGGGTCTGTAAGCGCATACAAAGGATAAACTGCACTCAACATCCCGCTTCCCAACATGAACACCTTGACGTCTTTGTAAGGAGAGAAGGCAAAATCGGCATTGGCCAAGCTACCATCGGCGAGCTTTCCGTACAGCAAATCGAAATTTGCATATTTGAGCAGAATCGATCGAATATCCATGGCTGTCAGTCCCGCGCCAATCGCTTTGATGAGAGCGGCCAGACCGGCCACGTGCGGGGAGGCCTGACTCGTTCCACTCTTGTGACCGGACAAGCTCGATTTTGAATCGACATTTCCTCCGGGAACAATCGAAAGTATGTTTGAGCCAGGAGCACAAATATCAACCCAGTCACCGAAATTGCTGAATCGACTCTTGAGCCGACGCCCGCGCACATCACCGTCACCCAGCTTGGGGTCGCTGCTGCCTATTGGCTCTGTCGTCCGGTCACTGTCACCGATGTCATGACTCGTCGAACAAACGGCGACGACATCTCGATAGGCGGCGGGAAACATCGGAATTTCTACGTTTTGGTTTCCGGCAGCGGCAACCAAAAGAACGTCATTCGCAATCAAACGTCGGGCTATAAAAGAGAGTGCTCGACTGGAAAAGTATTTACCGATGCTCAGGTTGACGACATTGGTCACAAGTAGATCAGGGCGACCGGGGACTGTGAGATCCAGAACGTAACCCAGCGCCTGAAGCTGAGCCAGGTCAGAAATACCGCCGTCCATTTCGATCTGTGTGTTGGGATCAAAACTTACTGAATCACCTGAACGCGGACAAATCATTGCCTTGCCGGCATCTTGTGAACCTTTCGGGGCGAAACATCTCTTCGCAGCGCGAATGGGAAGGATTTTGCAGTTCAGAGGACAAACTCCAACAAAACCGGCACTGGCATTGGCGCCTCCGGCAACAATGCCGGCCACATGGGTTCCGTGTCCACATGCGGAAGCGCTGACTCCGGAGTCCTGAGCACATGGAACTCCAGCTCCGCCCACATCATTTGAACCCGGCACGGTCGGCGGCCCGAGATCAGCCTCACCTTTTGGAATGCTCGCATTAACACCCACATAATCATCAACCCAACCGTTGCCATCGTCATCCACTTGTGGCTTGCCGCCTTTTGCAGGATCTTCTGCGGGATTCCGATAAAGTCGATTTTCAAGAGCCATTCCGGCACCGTCATAGGCGTTGTCGACTCCCGTATCGATGACCGCTACAATCGCCGTGTTACCCTTGCGCATGGCAGGAACAAGCTGATCGGCTCCAATCAGTGCCGTGTTCCATTGCTTTTCGAATCGAACGGCAAGTTCATCCTTGTTCGCCGAAGTGTCTTGTTGAATCTCGCTTTCAAGATTCGGTTCTGCAAATTCAATTCCGTCCACAGACTCAAGACTGTTCCAAACCCAACCCAGAAGATACTTGTCCATCTCCTCAACCGCAGTCAGCGAAGACAATTTCTTGCTCCAGATTGGGCTTGCCATCAACACGTTTCGCAATCCCGACAATCCACTTTTGAAGCGGACCTCAGCAAATCCAAACAAAGATGCAGGACCCGCGCCCGACGCCAACGTCCGTTCGAAATTCTGTATTGCGAGCACATGAGTCTCGAGCTGCCGAGCAAACTCGGATGCAAAAAAATCGGTGTCCATCGCTCGATCTTCACGTTGCATGGCAAGAGCCAGATTTCCTGCAACGACACCTTTCAGATAAGACCGCGACTTCAATCCCTGACGCTCTCTGACAAGAGCAACAATCCACGACTCGCCATCCCAACTCTTCTTCCAGCGTGGATAGTTTTGTTGAGTTGGCCAGGTGACTCCGGAGACCTTTTGTTCCACGTCGTACAGGGATTTTCGATCGCCACAGCCAAACAAAACAGTCAGCGCGATTATCGTTGAAGCAAGTTTGAGGAAACTTTCGAAGGGCATCACTCTCATCTTGATCTCCGCTTCCGCTGATTGATCATTCGCCACGCGTTCAATGCGAAAAAGCCCAGAAGCAGCAATCCTGGAGCACTGCCAAGGGCATATGAGATCCGACCACCTGCACGCTCAACAAAGGCAACCGAACCTACGATGCAACCGCCCGGCTGATTGGTCTGGAAGTTGAAATTTGTCTTGCTCTGCCTTTTTGCCTGGATGGCGCCATCCAAATCAAGAAATCCTGCGCCCAGAAGATTGTCACAGAACGAAGTATCCGTGTAACAGGCACGGTACAATCGCTCATCTGTTCCAGGAACCCGATTGTAGGGGGCATTGTAAAGGCTCTCGGAATCGGCACCGCTCTTGATCATCTCAATAATCTGAGCAGCACTCTTTGAATTTCCATTGAATGACAACAAATAGCCGATTGCTCCTGCAACAAAAGGTGTGGCCTGACTTGTGCCGCTTTTGTCGATGAACAACCCGCCACCATCGGAAGTCTTGCCAGGAACAGTGGAAACAATGTCGGTGCCGGGCGCACAGATATCCACCCAATCGCCAAAGTTACTGAACGGAGCCCTGCCGTAGGCACCCTGGGCGTAATCCTCACTGGTGGCGCAAACAGCAACAACACTGTCATAGGCAGCAGGATAGCTGGGCGTCTCGGTTCCGTCATTGCCGGCAGCAGCCACAACGACAATGTTCTTCCTTTGAAGATTTCGAATAATGTAACTCATGGTTCGTGACGCAAAATATTTTCCAAGACTCAAATTCACAACGTTCACAAGCAAACGCGACGGATTGTCGGGCGCGCGCAAATTATACAAGTACGTCAGTGCACGAATCTGGGATGTGTCTGAGATTCCGCCGTCGACCTCGTACGAGGTGAGCGGATCGATCTTGGATGTCGGACGAACGCACTCCTCCGCCTTGCTGGTATCGGGTTGCAGGCAACGTTCGGCAACACGGATGGAAAGAATTTTGCAGCTGGGACATATCCCCATCGTGCTCAAGTCACCACCATGTTTGGCAGCAACGATACCCGCCACATGGCTTCCATGCCCACAATTGGCCGACAACTCGTCACTTGCGCGAAGCCTCGGGCAGGCATTACCTGCTCCACCCAAATCTGCATGGCCAGGCTTGGGGTCAACACCTGTGTCACGACCGCATTCAAAAGTCGCATCAATTCCATGAACGTCATCGACAAAACAATTCCCGTCATTGTCGAGCCCATCGGCTCTGTCGCCCGGATTGACGAACATTTGATCTTTAAGTTCAGGATGAGAGGAATCCACACCCGTGTCGAGAATTGCGACGTTGACTGCCGGAAGACTCTGCTTCGATTTTTCCACAAAAGAAAAAGCACTGTCGGCCCTGATTCTTTTGAGAACTGCCACAATGGAGGTGTTGTACTTGAATTCGGGTGCCAGTCCGAGGCCGCTTCCAGAATCAAGACCTCGTGCGTTTGGCTTGAGAAATCCAACAAGGTTGGGCTCAACCCATTCCACCGGCCAAGTCTGTGAAACACTCCTCAAAAGACGCGAAAGACCTACAGGTTGAGTCAAGTCCTGCAACGCAAATCGGGCAGCGTCAAATCCAAGCTCGGCGAGGCCCAGGTACGCCGAGCGAACATCCGAAATGTTTAAAAAGTAAAAGCCCAGCCGGCTTTTTCCGGAATCGGAAAGCAAAGGCTCTTCCCCTTCAACACTCTGAAGAGAATCTTGATCATCTGAACGCAATGATTGGCGTTCAAGATGAAAACGAGCTGCTGCTTCTCCAACCGCTGAATTCAGTTGTGATTCGCTGAAGAAACTTCGACCACCAAGCCCAACAATCAACGCCCTGGCTATAGCAGAACTTGCCCTTTCGAGCGCCTTGTCTTGAACCACATCCGATGCTTCTGAAACTCCGACAATGAAATTCTTCTTGTCCCAATAGCGATACCACTCATCGACGTTTTCGTGGCTCGGCACTCTCACATTCTGCGGAGAAATCTTTGTCTTGATGTTCAAATTTGAATTTGACCCGCCACACCCGTGCAAAACAAGGGCGGAAAGAACAAACACACCAATTAAAAATCTCGCTATTGAGTGCATTCAAAGCCCCTGATCCGCAGGAGGGAGCTTGCCAACGGGGTTTGCATTTGCCCCGTTTGAACTCAGTCGACCTGCCTCCTGCTCCCGCAGAAGCTGCGTGCGGAAGAGATCAATTTCAAAATAGCAATTTCTCCTGAATTGCCGGACAAAGCTGATTCTATCTTCCTGCGATTGTTCATCCAATGGCGGCGGTTGATCCTCACACCGACGTGTCTCCTGCCAAAGGTCCGCGATTGCTGCCCTGGCGTGATCCTTGTTGCCGTAATCTTCATAGAAGGCACACTTGTAGAGAAGACCAGACAGGGCATAGAATCCAAGTCCATGCACATAATCTGCGGATTTTTGGCAATAGGCAGGATCCGCTGCAACAGCCCTGTCGTCTTCGAGCAGGGCACGAACAAGAGTGGGTTCAAGTGGTTGACGTGCCAATGCGGCTTCCGATGCCTGCTCCAACAATGCCTGCGTCGACTTTGATGCGAATTCCGGACCACCCATCCCGCTTTGATTCATCCTCTGCAAAACTGAGAACATGGTTGCCGAGACTTCATATCGGCCAACAACATGCTGCGCGAGTGCCTGGTGCAGCATCGCCTCTGGGTTGGCGGGTGAATTGGTATCATCGAAAGAGCTCCGGTAGCTCGGCAAATCGATCTCTGGATGACCTTGCATTGTTGAGTGGCTCGCATCGAGGACTCCCAATCCAAAAACCCGATCCGCAAAGGCGACCCTGGGAATTTTGAGCAACGACAACAGCACCAGCACTGCGACAGTGCCCAGATAGAAGCCTTCGCGTTGAAAAAACTTCAATTTCAATGTCTGTGGATCAACACGCCAATATTTGACCATGCTCATCATTCGGACATTGACTTTGTGCTTCATCACAAGACCCACTCCGATAAATCCCCCAGCGATGGCACCGCCGAGATGAGAAGCCCAATCGATATTGGGAATCAGAAAAGTGATGATGGCATTGATGACTATCACCGGGCCCAGCGATGTTCTTGTCTTGATGCCGGTCGTTTCAACGGTGATTTTCTGCTGGTAACGTTCAAGAACATAAAGAGCAAACAAAAGAGCAAAAAGACTGCTGGAGGCGCCCACCGAAAGCGACCTGCTGAAGGTGAAGCTCACAGCATTTCCCAACAAACCACCCAATACATAGGTGACAAAGAGGTTCCTGGCCCCGGTCAGAACCTCAAACACCCTGCCAAACTGATAAAGAGCAAACATGTTGAACAAAATATGGGCCGGGCTGGCATGCAGAAACATCGGAAAAAACAGACGACCAATCTCGCCTTCGGCAATCAGCCCATTTTCCTTTGCACCGTACTTCACAAGATTTTCGTATGTTGGGCCGCCCTGATATTGAATCATGATGTAGATCAGAACGTTGATGGCAATCAGAACGAAAGTCAGAAACGGTGGTTTGACCGTGACTCCTGCATCTGTCGAGGTGGGTTCATTTGTCATTCAGCAACCCCCATACTTTTTTCGTCGCTCTGATGAATTCACAAAGACCTGGCAGCTGGTTTGCCATTCGATTTTCTGTGATTTCATTTTCTATGATTTGAATAAAGTGTTTCATGGTGTCGTTGCTTCCACGCACGCCCTGCAAGCTCAAGGAATTGTGATTTTCTGATGTTGCGGCAACCGTGGCGCTCAGATTTTCCAATAAAAAATCGCTTGTCACACCAAGTCCATTCCACAATTTTGAAAATTGTTTTGCCAGCGAATGTCTGAATTCGCTGGTCGAGATTTCCAGGATTCGACCATTTTTTTCGATTCTGGGTCCAATCAGCGCAGCCAACATGAAATTCGTGAAAAACTTTGCGCGCTCGACACAAAGAATATGTGGGTGATGGAACCATTTCAGATAAGCAAGAACAGAATTTGCTGCTGGCGATGAAGTTTGGGATGAGCTGGTAAAATTCGACAACCATTCGGGTTGGCTTGGAACTCCCGCCTGGGAGAGAGCCGACAAAGAACCCCAATAGACCGTCTCGCCACCCTTCCAATCAATTTCGCAAAGATCAACAGACACTCTTCGCTCTGCACCCACCAAAAAAATTGCGCGCTGATATGAATATTTATTTGAATCACTGCCGACATGGTCGAGTATTTTTTTCGACAACAAACCATTGTTGCAAAAAACAAATTCAACAGGCACCCGACAATTTTCTTGCCCGATTGAATTTATCCATTGCAAAAATACTTTTTCAGTCTGCTCCGGAGGGACGCAGAAAAAGAGCACCAATTTGGAAGCCGTGGCTAGCTGTGGACGATTCAGCCAGTCCGACGGTGACTCGTGGAAAGCCGCCAAACCCAAAATCTCATTCTTGCCGCTCGTGAGATTGCGCATCAGAATCTGTGCGGGAAGACGTGAGCGATTCATGACCCCCACATTCATCCGGCCCCGGACAGATTGTTCCGATTTCTGCAACGCGTCGGCGAGCAACAGGCCCAAGGCACCGCCACCCACCACCAGGCAATATGTTTTCATTTCGTCTGGCGGAAACATCACTTTGACAACCCGTTCCAATGGGGACTCAAGCCCTTTCATTTTCTGCCGACAACTTAAATAGGGTATCATAAGTTTAGAGGAGCCACTCATGAAACCCTCAAAATCTCACGCCAATTTGTTGCTTGTCGGCGACGACCAGGAACGTATCCGGCTGATGTCTGAAGCGTTGAGTCAAGTCATGCCCGACGCCATGATTCATCGCTGCGGTTCGCTGCGACTCGGTTCGCCGGACGCGCCTGTCCATGGTGGCAGTGCACTCGTGCTGATTTGGGAAAACAACCCCCTTCAGGACTGGAAGAGCCTGCTCGAGCAGAAGTACCCGACGCACAGAAGCTCTGAAGGAATAATTTGCGATATTTCCAATCAACACGGCGAGCAATTGCTACGTCGCACGGCCGTGTTGGCGAAAAGCCTTTCACGTGAAGAGGTCACATTTCTGGGAGAATTCGGGGTTGGATCCGTT
>JBDLRR010000025.1:0-3170 GCA_039799985.1 Pseudomonadota bacterium
CGCCTTTATTTTTGAATCCATTATTGCCAGGTTGGACGCAATTCCATGCGGTAACTCACTGGTCCAATCAAGTACGACATTCCAAACCGTTCAATGCAACCTGCTGTATTGCAGTTGTATACTCCCTGCTTGGATGGTTCGATCGGTGCAACAACGATACCGTCATTCCCCAATTGGCCGACGATGTGGTGGTCACCCATGCCCGAAGCCTGAGAATAAGCAATATCGAAACCAATAGAATGCACCAGGCTGTTGAGTCCCGAGACGTCGGTGACTTCAACATATTTGGACGTCTGTTGATCGTAGCTGAAGAACTTCGCCTCTATCTTGGTTGCTTTGCCATTTTCAGAAGTCACCTTGAATGCCGGCACAAAAATGGATGGCTTTGTTGGATCTGTGTCGTAAGGCTTCGCAGCCGCCAGGTCCCAGAAACCCTTCACATCCGCATCCACCTTGAGTTCCCAGTAGCCCGCAGGAGCATCACCCACGAAGTTCTTTCCAATCTGCATCATGAATTTTTTATCACTGTACGAAGGTGCTCGAACATAAAGTGCATCATGTCCGCAACTGAGCTCATTGTACTGCGACTCACGCTTATAGATGCCGACTTTTGCAGACGACAAAGACGAAACAGGCGAACTGCTGCCGCTCAAAACGATAGGTGCCGGAGGATTCCAATAGACGGTCTTCGCCGCCACGTCTCCCATTTCTGGACACACGTCATTCATCGTCACACCAATGTCGTTGATACCGATATAATATCCGCCGCCCATGTAGGACAGGTTGTCTGGAGTGGAAAACTTGTTGTCGGCATCGGCAAGATTTGAACTCGAAAATCCAAACCAAGGTGTGATTGTTGCAGGCTTGGCGACGCGGTTGATCCAGCTGTTCTTGAGAACCTTCAGAACCTGACTTGCGTTGGCAATGTCTTTGAGCGCGGCTGCCGAAAGATTGAATGTATCATTGGCAGACCTCGTCGCTTTCGCTTCATCGCCAGCACCGGTGATTTGTCCGAGATCGATATTTCCCTTTGCAGCGTCTGCCGGAATCACCCGCATGTCGTCTGCGCCTGCGGTCGGCATTCCAACAAACTGCATGCTCGAAGCTTCATCTTTCGCGATTCCGGATTTCACAAATGACACGAGAACATAGCGGAAGGCTCCCTCGCGCCTTTTGCCATTGAGCATTTCTTTTATGCTCTGATTCAATTCAGCATCAGATGCGCGGTCGATGTCTGCGGCCTTGTCTGGAAAGAAATTCTTGACACACGCCCTGTCAAACATCATTGACGATGCAGGCAGCAAGCTTTGTTGCCAATTCATTTTCCTTGGCAAGACTGGTCGAGAATTCGCCTTTCTCATTGACGGTCAATTCTTCCATGCTCATCACTTCGCCACCCTGTGTGATTTTGAAAAGAATCACTCCACGGTTGGCGGCTTCCTGCTCTCCAGCTGCAAGCGAGCTCGAGATTGCCAACTGTCCCGACAACATGACGCTTTGCGACGTGTTGTTGGTGTTGTTGTTCGTATCGCCTCCCGTGCCTGAGGACGAAGACTTTTTCTTGCCACAGGACACGGCAGCCACAGCAATCAAAATGCTGATCGTGAGCAAGGCCAAAGTTGATGGACGAATTTTCATCAGAGTAGCCTCCAATCGAAACGAAAAACGACTGAACAGGAAAATCAAGTTCGTCGATTCTAGAAAATTTTGCGTTGGATAGATTCCCAAACGAGACAGGAAATTGACGCGCCAGTTCAGATAAAAAGTTTCATTTCCGGATTGAGATTTTTGTCTATTTCAACAAACACGTCTTGGAGTGACACGGAAGGAGAAATGGTTTGCAGGCAACGCAACAAAACGCTTCTGACATCTGTCGTGACGGCAAGATCTGAACGCTCAAATAATGCCCCGTGCGCGAGTCCAGGCCATCGACCGTAAACAGCACCTCCCTGAACGCGAGGCCCGAGAACCATCATGGTGTTTCCATGCCCGTGGTCGGTGCCACGATTTCCGTTTTCCCGGACACGCCTGCCAAACTCACTCATGACGACCGTCGTGACCCAGGCTGTCGTGCTTGCAAGGCCAGAGTGGTAAAATTCAGCGAGTGCCTTTGAGAGTTGGGTCAACTGTTTTGCAAAATAACCGTCCCCGGTGCTGCCCTGCTGCCGATGCGTATCCCAACCTCCAATATCGATTGTCATGATTTGAAGTTTCTGATCTCGTTGCAGGAGTTGACTTGCCAGAGCAAATTTTTGTGCAATTTCACCGGTTGGAAGCTCCGCCTTTGCCTTTGGACCAGAAACAAACGACAGGTCTTCCAGCTCATCAAGCATATTCAGAGCACCAAGCCCATACTGGCCACCACTGCCATGGCTCGCATAGAGTTCACGCAAACTAGAGCGAAGTTGATTCTGAGCCGCGGGCGAACCATCCAAGCCCAGCCCTCGCAATCTCGTGTAGGCCAAAGTACTTTCGGTACCTTGCAACGACGTCGGCCTGAGAGGTCCAATGACGGCAGCTTTGCAGGGGTGTTTTTGCATGAAACGGGTCAACCAGCCACGATTGTCTGCACCCGAGCGCGTGACTCCAAGTTCCATGAGAGTCTGGGCTGCGAAATGGCTTCTCGACGGAACGGGCAGTCCGCAGCCGTGGACGAATGCAAGTCGCTTTTGTTTGTATATCTCATGCAATGATTTGGCAGATGAATTGATACCAAATTGCTCGTCCAATTTCAGAATTGCATCATCACCGGTTAAAGGCAAAGCCAAGGAAGGTCGAAGAGCCTCATAATGTTTTCTATCATCACCCGAAGAAGGACACACGAGACTCAGACCATCAAAGCCGCCACGCAGAAAAACGACAAGCAGAACATGCCTGTTCTTCTCAAGCAGATCTCCATTGGCAGACAAAAGGTGTCGTTGAAAACCCGCCGCAGAATTGAGGATTTCAACAGAAGCAAACCCACCTGCGAGCGCCAAAAGAAAATCACGACGTTTCACAACCTGCGTCACGTGTGCTCACCTCAGTTGAAATTCTGGACTCAAGACTGCCAACTCGAGAGCTCTTCCCACCCGTTCGCGCACAAGCGAGGAAGGCAAATCGGAGTCCACTTTACGACCACCGGCTGCTGCCTTGAGCAACTGCGCCTTGAATGAGTCGGCAATTCGGAA
>JBDLRR010000026.1:0-3612 GCA_039799985.1 Pseudomonadota bacterium
TCGGCGCGTCTGATGACCATGTGTCTTGTGTCGCTCAATACGGAAACAGGCGAGCTCTATTATGCCAGCGCGGGTCACACTCCGTTGTTGTGGTTCAAG
The DNA here is from genome assembly GCA_039799985.1 of Pseudomonadota bacterium. Lineage (GTDB taxonomy): Bacteria > Bdellovibrionota_B > Oligoflexia > Silvanigrellales > Silvanigrellaceae > RFOM01. The sequence goes on from JBDLRR010000026.1 coordinate 100, forward strand.
AGCAAGACCAAAAAGATTTCGCCGCAGACCTCCACCGGAAACCCCTTGGGAGTCTCGCTCGATCGCAGTATCACCGTGAAGAAACTGCAATTGGAACAGGGTGATTTGTTTGCCATGTACACTGATGGACTGCTCGAAAATCATGGTCCAAAAAACGAGATGCTCAGCAAACGGCGGTTTTATGATTTGCTTGCATCCGGTCGACCGGTCACCGAAATTCGCGAACAGATCATGAGCGAGGCCAAAACTTTGTGGGGCGAGGAAGAATATGCCGACGACGTCACGATGATGATTGTCCGTTGGCCCGCCCAGGAGAAGATTGTCGACATTTCATTCAGCAAGCCCGATTTAGGTGATGCTGGTCGGTTGGTTGGCTGACCCTTTGTGACTACTGCCTGACAAGGAAAATCTTCCCGCTGAACTCTCTCCTGAACGTGTTAGATGTTGACTGACAGGAGAAGGCGTAATGCGTTTGAATCGAAACATCAGCGTGCTGAAATTTGGAATCTTGTGCGTGGCTGCAATTTTTGCCGCTGGCCTTTTTTCATCGTGCAAGCAACGAAGCTTCAATGCCGAAAGTGAAGATTCGGACCTGCAGAATATTGAAAATGTCTCGTTCAACCGACAGGAACTCCTGCGAAACTACAGATTCGAACGTATCACGCCCACAGGCGAGCGTATTTTTGCAGCCGGTATTCAGTGGATGAAGGAACAGCAAGGCGAAGCTGATCGCTATGCCATGCCTGCACAATGCGCCAACAATGTGTCCCGCGTTTTTGAGATGGCTGGAATCACTTCCTACAGTTCACCATTGCTGGTCGACATGGTGAATGCGGCTCGCCAGAGGGGAGGTTGGGTGATTCCACTACCGCGCGAGACACGCGCGATTGCAAAAGTTCTTGAACAATATTTCAGCGGCGCCATTCCGGTTGGAACCATGGTCAGTGGATGCCTCAAGCCAGATTGTTCAGGGCAGGCCGGTGATGGCCACATCAGTATTGTGGGCGACATCGACTCCAACGATCACCAACGTTTGTATCATAACAACTGGTATCGCCCGGAAAACAGGCCATGGCGACCGCACATGATTCCACTCGATTGGTATCAGCAGGGTTACAAACGCAAATGGATGCCAACACCCTGGTTGAGCCGCGAACGCGACGGCCAGGGAATTCTTGCTGACGTTGGTGTTGTGATTCCCGACATCGATGATCTCGATCCGACCAACTACTACGTCACAATCACGGTGATCCCTGAAATTCTCAAGGAAATGAAAAATGCGCAGGCATTGACCACAGATGGTGCAGGTTCGGTGATGCCTTTTCGGCCTCATGCCGCTCCTACAGGAAACCCACTTCCGGTTCCAACTCCGCCACCATTGGCAGAATGCAAAAAGCTGACAACAATCTCACCAACACCAACCAATTTGCGTGATGTTCCGAATGGAAAGATTGTTTGCAAATTTCCCTTGGGAACCCCGTTGGAACGATTGTCGGTTTCGAGCAATTGGACTCAGGTCAAAGGACCCTGCACGGATGGTCGGATCGGGATTGGATACGTGTTGTCGGCCTTGGTGACGCCCGCGTGTGAATGAATTTGCCGAGCGTCAATTTTGAACGCGAGACAATTCAATTGTGACTTCTTTGATCCGAAGAATATCCGTGTACGAGAGTTCGCTTTGTAATCAATTGATACGCGCAACTTGCTGTTTGTGAGGTAACGCCATGTTTCAAGGCCAAGGTCCAAGATTGGTTCCCCATCTTCGTGTCATGCAGGATACCAAAGAGTTTCCATTCAAATGCGTATTGAGCATGGGTCCATTGGTTCGTTACTGGGCGGGTTTGGTTGCATCGCAAGAGCCCACAGTGTCCAAGATCGCTTCCGATGTGATGCGTCGTTTGGAAAGGGCTCCTGAGCTTGCACAGCCCATCACAGATTCCAAGGTGATCCAAACCCATGAATCCCTCATCAAGGTGATGATGAGCATCCTTTGGTCTTCCGGTTTCAAGAATCCGGAAAGCAGCGGCGCCGTGTTGCCTTTCCATGTTCAGCCCATCATGGTTTCCGACACCTTTTTTGATGCCTTCTTCGACAAGAACGGCAGGTTCGCAGCGACGTGTCAAATCGGCGAAGACGCATGGTTGAATCAACGCATCAAGTTGGCTTATTCGACAATCTTGCGTCGCCTCTATGGCATTGAGCTCGAATTGGGTACTCGCCCAGTTGCGTTTTCAACACAGGACAAAAACACCAACCTCAACCGTTTCCACAGTGTGACCATGGAGCCCAGCTTCTGTGATGTGGTCAATGTGGGCGGACCCAAAGTACTCGACGAAAAAATCAAGCGCGATCTGCTTGCTGACGTCAACGACGTCGAGAAGTGGCGTGAACTTCTGCCACCCAACTGGTTCGAGTTCCATGGCTTCGCGTTTTATCGCAGCAACGACATCACAGAACAAAACGCATTCACCGACATTCAACGTTCATTGACCGAACGTGATTCAGTTGAACCAGCTTTCCTTCTCGGCAAAGTTGAAGCGGCAATCCGTCAGATCCTCCGCCGTCCACACCTCAATGTGGGCTTGAGCTCAAGCGTTGGTGGTCTTTTGTCCAGAACCCGGCTTGCCGGCGGCATGGATCGCAAGGCTGGCGATGGTGTTTCGGTAGAGCGCTATAATCGTGAAGATATTCAAGGGTCGCTTTTTGCGCTGCAAAACGACATGCTCGAGCGTGTCCGCACGCAACAGCGCAGCCTTGTGTGTCTGGATCTCGCTTCAAGCGCTGATCGTTCAAAGATTGAATCCGACATGTTGAACCAGGGCGCACGTTCGCTCGCAGTTTTCCCCTTGTTCTTTGACGACCAACAAATCGGATTCTTCGATGTCACATCACCCAAAAAAGACGACATCAATGAATCTGTCGCAGAGAAGCTTCTCGATTTGATGCCCTTGCTCTGCCTTGCCGGAAAGCGGCGCATCGACGATGTCAAACAGGCCGTGCAGTCGATTATCTCCGAGCAATGCACCTCCATCCATCCAACGGTTGAATGGCGATTCCACGAAGAAGCGCAAATTGCTTCCGAGCGTGCGGAAGGAAGCAAGTCTTTGGAGATGAAGAATATCTATTTCCAGGATGTCTATCCGCTGTATGCACTCAGCACCATCCGCAACTCTGCTGCACTCCGCTCGAAAGCTGTTCAGGATGACCTTCGCACCCAGATTGGCTTGGCACTGGAAGTGTTGCAGATGGCCTATGAGAATCGTCCTATGCCATTCCTGCGTGAACTTTGCTTCCGTCTTGAAAAACTTGATGGGCGGATCAGCGAGCAGCTCACAGCAGGCGACGAAACGGCGGCCAGCAAGTTCCTTGCAACAGAAGTTGAGCCTGTCTTCAACCACGTGCGTGGCTGGAACTTGAATCTTATTCAAAAAATCAACGCCTACTGGAAACAACTCGACGAAAAATCGCGAACGGTTTATCTCCGCCGTCGTGAGTTTGATGCGAGCGTGACCG
>JBDLRR010000027.1:0-6960 GCA_039799985.1 Pseudomonadota bacterium
TGACCACATGCAAAGCTGTGGCCAGAAGTGGTTCTGCTACGGCCGATGAAACCGGAGAGTTCACTCCACAATCGGGCAAGTTTTATGCTGTTCGGATTGATCCCTATTCCGTACCGGCAGACATCGCTGGATTTGTGATGACAGAAAGAATTTCATCACGCGAGCCTGAAGCTGGAGCTTTGCAAATTTCTTCGATGACTTCGGCAGAAGGAACATTCAAGGTTGGTTATGCGTTCTCGACTCAAAACAGTCGGTTGTTGGCGAATCCACTTTTCAGGGATGGACCTTATGAAGTCGTGGGCGAAATCAAGCTGAGCAACTTAGCCGGGGTTGCCCTGACAAACGTTCCGGTCAGCGTTGGTCGCTGAGGCCAGAAATTGAGCCGGGCTGTCGAGTGTGCTCCATTGAGAACTCTCGGCGGCCCACCTGATTTCACAGCGCGAGAAAGCTTCTTTGAGCGACACATAGAAAGAGTGCAGGTAAGTACCTTCTTCCTTGCTGATAACGAATTCCAAGACCTTGAAATACTCATCCAGACAGTCTCGCAGTTCCCAATTCTGCTCGTCGTTGGGCGCTGCTTTCAACAGGCAGCGATTTTGGCTCTCGAGAAATGCGTGAACCGAACACCAGCGCGAAAATTCGCTTTTGTTTTGCCAAGAATCTATCCTGCGTTGAATTTCATTTTCGAAATCATTCAGCTGAATTTTCTCGTGGGCATGGCCTGCAAACCAACCCGCAAACCAAGCTTTGTGGCCAGTGTGTGAATTCCAGATCTGGCCGAGATCAATCCGATAAGTTGAAGGTTCAGCCAATCGACGTTCGAGCGCTGCGTCACCAATCCAAAGGCGAGCCTCGGGGTTTTTCTTGCCGTTTGCGTTGAGCGGGAGTGCTGACGGCGCATCATCGTGCACCGAAATTGTCTTGAAGCCTGCAAGTGCGCAAAGCACGTTCGACATCCAAACCGATTGCTCGCTCGCGCCTGAACTGCGGAGAATGATTTCTCCATGCGCGTCGGCTTGATTGAGGCCAGCGACAGGGTCTGGATGACGATGAGCCCAGAGTTCCTCGAGCTGCTTCCAGAACGTTGCATGACTTTCAGTGTGGATGATGGGTTCGAGAAAAACACTCAAAACTGGCCCCGAAGAAAAGACGCCGTATTGATGTGTCACAGGTGTTTTGTTCGCCGAAAGCCCGGCAACAAGTGATGAACAATAAGCCACGCAATTTTGATCGCTTGAATTCAGGGCTCGCGGAGTCGGGAACAATTCAACATCCTGAGCATCTGCAAAAAACGGCAACATGTTGAGGTAGGCAACCGCCGCGAGTTTCATTGGAGTGGAGTTGCTTACCGACGAGACTCCAGTCCCGTGGTCGACAGCAGTCTGAGCAGGAGTTGTCATGTTTCGAACTCTCCTTGTGCTTCCGACAACAATGCCTTGGCCTGTGCCAGGCTTTCTTTTGTGAGTCTTTCGCCTGCAACCATGCTGGCGAGTGCCTGAACACGTTCAGTTTCAGACGCCACTTTTATTTCTGCCACTGTTTTGCCTTTTTTGAGCGACTTGGCGGCAATAAAATGGCAATTTGCAAAACAGGCCACCTGTGCAAGGTGGGTGATGCAAAGTGCTTGCCGCCTGGCGCAGAATTCTGCCAACTTTCGCCCAACCTTTGAGGCGATGCTACCGCTGATGCCTGTGTCGATTTCGTCGAACACAAAAACACTCATGGCTCCATCTGCAAAGAGCACACTCTTGATGGCCAACATCGTGCGCGACAATTCGCCGCCACTGGCAACCCGTTCGATGGGCTGTGGTGCAATGCCGGCATTGGCGCTCATGAGGAACTGGGCGCGCTCTGCACCGGAACGAGTCAGGGCAACGAATGCTTCCAATTCGTTTGTCGACAAACCTTCTGTGGCAGATGGGGCAATGTTGCGATGTGTTGTAGCTTGGGCGCCACTTTGCAGTTCGCACACAAATTGGCTACGTGGCATGCCCAATTCTGCCAGGGCTTTTTGGATTGCTGAACTGATGGACGCGAGGCCGGCTCGCCGTCTTTGGCTGAGTTCAGCTGCGCGCTTGAGTGCACTCTTGACCGCAATTCCAAATTGACGGCGTGCGTTGGAATGTTCTTCTTGCAGGACATCCGACTGCGAGATTGTCAGCAGACATTGTTCCCGGTGCTGACGCACGTCGTCGAGTGTCGGTCCAAATTTTTGCAACAGCGCGTTGTACGTTTCCGAGCGGGCGAATGCCTCCTGAAGCTCGTGTTCGTCGATGAGGAAGAGTTCTTCTGTTGAGTCGAGCTGAACCATGAGCTCTTCAATGTGCGCGGTGATTTCGTCGATTTTCTCGACCTTCAGGGGAAGGTTTTCTGTGCCCGCAAGTTTTCCGAGCCGTTCAATCGATTTTCTGCACAAACTAAGCAGCGACAAACAACTTTGTTCCGAATCGGCAACAGCATTTCGCACATCGGTCGTCAGGCGACCGGCCTGGGCGGCTTTTTGGCCAAGACCAACGATTCTTTGAATTTTGCTCCACTCGTCTTCGCGCAGCGCAGCTGTGTCGATTTGATCGAGTTCGAATTGGCAAAGATCCTGTTCCCGTTTTCGCAATGCGAGTTCTTTTTCGAGCCGTTCGATTTCTGCAACCCGATTCCATGCTTCTTGCCACTGCTGGGCGTATTCGTGGCGAAGGTCGGTGGTCTCGACGAATTCATCCAGGTACCAGGTGTGTGTTTCGGGATTGAGGAGCTTTTGATTTTCAAACTGACTGCTGATGTCGATGAGTTCAGAGGAGATCTCTTGCAAGACCCGGGTGCTGATTTGGGTGTCGTTGATGTAAGCACGATGTTTTCCGGTGCGGCTGAGAACCCGGCGGAGAGTCACTTCTTCAGGTGCGTCGGCGTCTTTGAGGCAGCCATTGTTTTCAAGCAGAGTCCAAACAGCAGATTCGGAATTGAGCTTGAAGGTTCCCGAGACAGACGCGGTTTCCGTTCCATCGCGGATGAGTGAAATGTCGGCTTTTCCGCCGCGCAGAAGAGCCAGTCCATCGACGAGAAGCGATTTTCCAGCTCCCGTTTCACCAGTGATAATGTTCAAGCCGTGAGTCAGGGAAACGCAGACATTTTCGGCAATTGCCAAATTCTGTATGTGCAGGCGAATCAGCATCTTGGACTCCTTTGAGCTTTATCTGCTTAACATCAAAGCAGGCGGCTCGCCAAATGGCGGAGCCCACCCTGAAGAACGAAATTTGGCCAAACCCGGAAATTGAGGGTAAACTTCGGCAAATTCATTCAAAGTTCGAGTTTCGGAGGTCTACAGCTATGGAATTGCTGAGTTCTGTCGTTAAGGGAGTTGGACATAACGTTCCTGCTCGGGTTGTGACCAACCTCGATCTGGCTCGATTCATGGACACCAGTGACGAGTGGATTGTTGAAAGAACAGGCATCCGCGAGCGCAGATTCGTGGAACCTGGCACGACCACGACGGACTTGGCGATTCCCGCCATCCGCATGGCATGCCAGCGCGCAGGCGTGACCCCTCAGGACTGCGACATGATCATCGCGGCAACGCTTTCGCCCGATTACTTTTTTCCTGGCATCGGCACCGTTCTGCAAAACAAGCTCGAAATGAAAAACGTTCCTGCGATCGATTTGCGCGCTCAATGCAGCGGCCTGATCTATGGACTTGCCACCGCCGACGCCTACATTCGTGCAGGTATGGCGAAGCGGATTTTGTTGGTCTGCTCTGAGGTTCAGTCGCCGATTTTGGATATGTCCAACCGTGGACGCGATATGGCGGTTTTGTTTGGCGATGGCGCCGGAGCTTTGGTTGTCGAGGCAACGTCTTTGACCGGCAACGAGCGTCCGTCGAGCCGCAACAATGTTCGTGGTGTGATCGACTCGGCGATGGGCAGCGATGGGTCCGGAGCAACACTGTTGTATTTGAAAGCTCCAGGCTCCACCACAGCTGGATTTCTGACCCAAGAGTCGCTTGATACAGGCGACATTCATCCCAAAATGGACGGGCGCGTGGTGTTCAAAAATGCTGTGACCCGTATGCTTGAAGTGGCATCCACTGTGCTCGCACGCAACGGCGTGAATCCTTCCGATATCGACCTTGTTCTTCCGCACCAGGCCAACCTGCGGATCAATGAAGCTGTTCGAGAAAAGTTGGGCATTCCAGAAGACAAGGTGTTCAACAACATCCAGAAATACGGCAATACCACAGCCGCCACGATTCCAATCTGCATGTCGGAGGCTGTTGAAGCCGGCAAGTTGAAGGAAGGTCAATTGGTCTTGACCCTGGCGTTCGGTGCTGGATTCACATGGGGCTGCAATCTGATCCGCTGGTGACAGCAGCCTCAGCATCATTGCCATTCAAACGTGAAGTTTCGACAAAGACATTTTTGGAGGAAGAAACAATGAATTTTGTTTCTGCTTTGGTGTGTGCGTTTGCATCTCTTTCGTTACCGGTGATTCAGGCGTGCAAGCCTCGTTCTTTCAACAATTCATCGACCCAATCTGTTCAGGGAATCGAACCTGGATTCAGAACTGTTGGCTTGGCGAATGAGTGGGCTGGTCAGATTTTTCTTCCGGCAAAGGATGCACGCTCCGATGGTGCAATCTATTTGAAGATTGCCCAAGCTCCCGATGCAAAGCGCGATCAGGTTGGGAAGATTGTCAGGATGAAGTGGCCCAAACACATGGGTTCCGCCAATAAATATCGTCCAGACGTCCGCTTTGATGCGAAGGAATTGGCAGAAGCTCAAAAGGCAAAAAACATTGTTCCAGTGGTGCTCAATGGATGGTCTCAAGTTTCTCCATTGGAGTCTTTGGCTGCTGCCCGTTGCTTTGGAACCTTCGTTCCAACCATGGTTGCAGGCGGACAGAGCGTGGCGCTGTGCAACTACAAGTCTCTTGACCGGATTTACGTTCGAGTTTCCAACGCGAATATTGATGCGGCAAACCAGGAGCTGATGATATCAGAAGACCCTGTCGTGACTGCCGGAACCCACGTTGGCTTGGTTTCTGGAATCACAAAGCTTGGCAAAAGCGAGGGTGGGGGGCGCTATGGCGTCTATCAGGCAACTGTTTTTGTCGGTGGAAAATTTGATGCTTCGCGACGGTTTGAATTTTTGGTTGAAGAAGATTTTGGCACCCGACCTAATTTTACTTTCAACAACATCAATTCTTCGCCTGCTGGAGCACAAGGATGGTTTTTGCACGGTGAATTTGATTCGTCCGTGGTTGCTGGAAAAAATGTCTTCATCGCCAAGGCCCTTGAACCCCGAGCTTTGCTGAAGGTGGCCGGCGCATATGATTTTGTTGACGGAACCGCGGCCGGAAAACAGCTCTTTGCCTACCAGGATATCAACCTCGACAAAGATGAATATCTTTCAAAAAACGGAATCACACGCGGTAAATTTGCGTCGCTTGAAAACAACTTCCGTAAATTGAGAATTCGTCCCGGCGCAAATTCGCAGCCATTGGCCAGCCAGAACCCCATCCGGACAGAGTCTTTTGGCGAAGGCAGTGCGCCGTTTCGTCAGGGTGAAAAGGGCTTGGTTGTTCATCTTTTCCACTGGATCAGCGACGCGGCCGGCAAAAAGGATGTTGGCCCGCTCGGACTCGTGACCGGCCATTACTCGTATGGTTTCTATGAAGTCGTGCGCGAACCACTCACCGGTGAGCTGTTGTTCGACGTGACCTATCAACAAGTCTACGGGCAAGGACCCGATGCAGTGATTTCTTCGCGCGTGGCGCGCTCCGAGTACATGGGCAATTTCCGTCGTGGTTGGAGCAATTCTATTGCTACAAGCGATGTTCTGGTCCGTGCTCCGTGGTTGAGTCTGCCGGTCGACCCGCCGTCTGGTGCACTCAAAGCAGGGTACTCTCCAGCGGATATTCTCAACGATTCTCTGTCGCTCATGACTCACGCTTACAGAACAGGCTCTGGAGATGGCATTTCGAGCATCACTGCATGGGCCAGCTGCGTGCAAGATTCGAGTCAGGCTCTGTTTATTGCACTTCGACAAACCGAGAAAATTCTTGCCAGCACACGCGGTGCCAATTTCTGTGCCAGCGGCAATATCCAGGGGGTCTGCAATTTGCTCGCGTCACTCAAGAAGCAATTTGACGCCGCGGATATTTTTGCCAACGCGCAGTACCGTGAAGACTGGGTCAACAACGCTCTGGAGCTTCAGATTCGTCGCAGCAGCAATGTCGCCGCAAACAGTTATGCAGCCCTTTCGAGTTACAAGACAGCCTTGCCCCGCAATGCATTCAATTTGTTTCTTGGAACGATGCTCGACCACGGTAACGAATTGCTGTTGATGGACAACGTTCAAATCGGTGGGTTCTGGACTGCTGCGCAAAGAGCACAAACTTATACTGCGATGCCCGCAACCACCATATTTGACGTTGTGAAAGCAGCCATCTCGAAGGCGCGTGGTGCAGCTGTCAACGGCATCACGACCGAGGAATTCGTCAATCATATTCTCAAGGCTGAAGGTATTGGTCGGCTTGAGGAAATGGACAACCGTTTGCCCAGGTTTTGAAAAGGAACAGTTCCATTTTCATCGGTGAACAGATGCGAACTTTGAGCGGCGGTCTAACCGCCGCTTTTTTTATTGCCGGCAGGTCAGATTCAATTCCTTCCGGGGAGCCCGGGGATCCTTGGAATCAAACACGACTTTGACACCATCTTTCGCGACGATATCCTTGATTCGCTTTTCTTCCATGACTTTCTTGCGGTAGGCAGGATCGACAATCCAGCGGATAGGGGCTGCGGCCTGCTCGCCGAGATTGCGGAAGTTCTCAAAACGGATCGTGATGTTGAACATTCCAAAGGTATGGGCCGGACCATCCGCCTGTCCGTTGGTGTTGTTCCATTCACTGGATCTTCGAACCAAGCCGAAATCAAAGAATACCTGTCTATACCTGACAACAACTCCGGCCTTG
>JBDLRR010000028.1:0-16748 GCA_039799985.1 Pseudomonadota bacterium
TGTGAGGAATCACTTCGCGTTCACGGGCAGACAAAGCGCACCCAAAGTTGACCAACAAAAAGCAGCGTGACCAATGAACCTGTTCAAAACGCACAATTGGAAATTCCCGCGAAGCCTCAAATTGCCGATTGAGTATTGTCGCGTGCGGCAGCTGTTCGGTTTTCGATCCATCCCCAAGAATTTCGGCGCGTCGGGTGGCAACGGTCATATCCACGCCATCAGAAAGGTCGCGGGTGAGCATTCCGGCACATGCCGAGGCCAACTGACCTCCGGCATCGTCGAGCAGAACCACTCTCAGCCTTCGCTTCTTGAGAACTCGCCGGGCATGGCCATGTGCAGCAAAATCCGTTTGCTCGGCCCAGTTGCAACAAAGATCTGCGATCTTTTCGAGTTTGGCAGCGATGTTGATCAACTTGAGCCCACGCTCCACAGCATTAGGATCACGTGGTGCAGACAAAAAGATGTCCTTGGCAATTTGGACGATCGCCTGTTGGCAGTCGTCAACGGCATCATCAAGTTCAAAGATTTCTTGAATCCGCGCATGATCATCTTCAAACATGGCAGCGTAGGAGCGAGCGAAAAGATCTTTCACATGTGAGATCATTTCAACCAGCAAATCGCGACTCTCGGTGATTTCTGCTGTCGCCAACTGTCGCGCAAGGCTTTCAACAGCATCGCCCATGCGCTCGATGTGGTGTGCGATTTTTGCTGTGGCATAAACGAGCCGGAGTTCCTGGGCGCGCGGTTGTTGGGTCGCAAATATCTCCAAAACAGCTTGGTCCAGCTCGAGTTCCATGCGGTCAACTTCACTGTCGAGGGCGACCACCTTGATGAGCGCCTCGAGGTTCGGAACCCGCAGGTGCTGTTCCACCACCAACAAGCCGGCATGAACCCGGTCGCACATCTTACGCAAAAGTCTTTTCATATTGATTATTTGCATTTCAATAGTCGGAATTCGGGCCACGCTAGGGATCCTTGTCTTGCGGGTGACCAGACTGGCTGTTAGACACCGGTCTGTATTGGAGATTCATACCATGAGCCCGGAAAACAACCAGCCGTCTGAACAAAATGAAGCACCTCAAAAAAGCACCCACGAAAGGTTGGCCGAATTGAGCGTGACTCCGGAAATCAATCCAAGAACCGGCAAACCGCTGAAACCCCGCTGGCTGAAGTCTGAACAAATCAAGGGCGAACGCCTGTATGACATCAAGCGAAACCTGCGCGAAGGAAAACTCTTCACCGTTTGCGAAGAGGCTCGTTGCCCCAACATCTCGGAATGCTGGAACAGCGGCACCGCAACGTTCATGATTTTGGGCGACACCTGCACCCGCGGTTGTCGTTTCTGCGCGGTCAAAACCGGAAATCCAGGCGGACTGCTGGATCCAGATGAACCAATGAACACGGCACTGAATATCAAAAAAATGAATCTCGACTATGCCGTGATCACCATGGTCGACCGCGATGACCTTCCCGATGGCGGCGCAGAACACATCGCCAAAACGGTTGCAGCGATTCAAAATGAAAACCAAGGCCTGATTCTTGAAATCCTGGCCGGCGACTTTCAAGGCAACGAAGAGCCTCTGCAAAAGGTCTTGTACGCGGGCAGGGGAATTGACGTTTTTGCGCACAACCTCGAAACCGTCCGCAGACTTTCTCCGCGAGTCCGTGATGCGAGAGCAAAGTACGACCAAAGTCTTCGCGTCTTGCAAAATGCAAAACGACTTCGCCCAGAAACTTTCATTAAAAGTGCGTTGATGTTGGGACTGGGTGAAGAACCCGGAGAAATCGAACAAAGCCTTAAAGATATGCGCGAGGCAGACGTGGAAATTGTCACCATCGGACAATATCTGCAGCCATCCAACAAGCATCTGACCATCAAGCGCTTTGTTCACCCTGATGAATTCAAGCATTGGCAACAGTTCGCCGAGTCGATCGGTTTCAAGGGAGTCGCGTCCGGACCTCTCGTCAGAAGCAGCTACAAGGCAGCGCATCTGTTCCCCGAGCGCTCACGCGTGAAAAGCTCCGTGACTCGTGAAAAAGACGCAACGTGAGCGTTTCGTCCATGAACAAGCAAGGCAATCCCACCAACGCTACTCCAATGCGGGTGCTTGGCTGCGCAGTGCTCAACGCCTTGCTCCTGCCGGTTTATACGGCTCTTTTGTGGATTTGTTTTTTTCTCGCTTTGTCACCTTTGTTTCCGGCAAGGGTGGCGCGGGAGAACTTTAAAAATCGACTGCAATTGGGCTTGATTGCCAGGCTTGCTGCCACAACAGCAACACTTTTTCATTACACACTCGTGGTAATCGAAGACTTCCTTTTTTGGCCGTTGGGTTTGATCACTATCCGTGACAATCCTTCGGCTCGACAGGAAATAGTTTCGACTTCAATCGATGCTGCCAAGCAAAAAAATGGCCTTGTCATCCTGAGTGCCCACTTCGGGAATATTGAAGTCACAGCTCAATGCCTGAATTCGCTCCTGTGTGGACAAGTGACAACCGAACAGCGCGTGATTGCTTTGGCGAAGCCCGGACGTTCGGAATGGATGACAAAAACACTGGCCTGGTACAGAAACAAAAGAGGCATCGAAGTCCTGTGGACAAACCGGAAGGATCTCGTCAAAGCAATGCTCCAGTCACTCAAAGGTGGCAGGGCAGTCGCACTTTTGGTTGATCAAAAACCAGCAAGCTCGGGCAACTTCGTTGAGTTCTTCGGCAAAAAAAGTGCCTTTCCAGACGGTGGCATCGAAGTCGCTTTGCGCACACAATCCCCTTTCGTTTTTGTCACCTCTCGGCGATTGCTTCCTGGCGTCTACACCTTTGAAGGTCGGAGTCTTCCGCCTGTCGGAGAACGCAGACCAGATGCAACAATTGTTTTGTTTGAATACGCGCGCTGGTTAGAGTCAGTCATCAACTTGTCTCCTTGGCAATGGTGTTGGGATTACAAAAAATGGTCTCGCCAACCGCAAGTGGAATTGCCGACATGAACCTCGAGAGCAAATCAAACACGAAGCAAAACAACTTCGACAAGATCTTGATTATTCTGCCGAGACAACTTGGCGATATACTTTTGGGATCATCTTTGGCTTTTGCTGCCCGCAGTGCATTCCCCAAAGCACACATCCGTTGGGTGTCGCATCCAATGGGGCGACAATTGCTTGAAGGGCATCCGGCCCTCAATGAGGTCATGTATCACCCGGTTTGGAAATCCAAACCACTCTCGACCTGGATGAAATCACCGCTGCAAACATGCCGTGAACTTATCAAATATTGGCGCGATGAAATACAATTTTTTCTGCAGTTGAAATCGGCAAAATTCGAGCTTGTACTCGACTCCATTTGCACTCCAAGAACGGCATTGATGAGCTACTTCACCGGAGCCCGTTGCCGCCACGGCCTGGCCACACGCTGGAACAGAAATTGGGCATACACCTGGCTCTGCGATGCGTCGCAATGGCAAAAAAAATATGCGGCGCAGTCACGCCTTGAATTGTTGGGTCCGGTGATCGGTCAAGACGCAGTCGTCAATTCACCACAAGATTGGTTGAATTCCTGGATGCCGGTCACTCAAAAAATGAAAGATCGGGTCGATGGTATTGTTGCTGAACTCAATCTCGCGCGCGACAAATTCGTGATCTTGAGTCCGACCTCGCGCAGAGCTTTGCGGCAGTGGCCGGGCTCACATTTCGTAAAACTCGCTGCAACGCTGATCGAAGAGCATGGAGTTAAAATCTGTTGGTTTTGGGGCCCCGGTGAGTACGATTTCACCCTCAAACTTCACCATGCCCTGCAAGAGCAACTCAAATTGCGAGACATTGACGTCAGTGCATCATGCCTGCCGCCACTGCTGTCGCTGGGCGAAGCTGCGTATATGTCAGGACTGAGCGCAGTTTGGATTGGAAACACCAACGGGCTGTCGCATGTTGCTGTTGCCGGCGGAGCAAGAACCGTGCAGATTTTTGGTCCAACCGCAAACGAATCGTGGACACATCCCGACAGGTCCAGACATATTCCAGTGCAACGTGACACAGGTTGCGTTCGCTGCGAATCAAACACCTGCCGCACAGGTACGCACGAATGTATGCAACTGCTTGCTGTTGAAGATGTTCTAAGTGGTGTGCGGAAACTCAGAATGGCTTCTGACCACTGAGTGAAAAAATCCCATTCAAGTTGTAGAACCAACGGCCACGAGCTGTTTCGCCACCCGAGAGCGCGTCTTTGATGTCGACACAAACTTTTCCATCGCGATCAACAACTTTCCAACTCGTCACCGACAGCTCTTCGGAAATGAAAAAATGCCGCACAACAGGCGAGTGAGCCCGAACGAAGGGTATTTCACCCAAAACCTGATTGCTGATTTCGATCTTGTATCCATCATGTTCGGCACGAATCACCCGTCGACGCGGAACGTGAACCCTCATGACCGGATGCCAACTTGTCTCGGTCCATTCGATTTCGAGTGATGATTGCGGAATGTGCAAGGTTTTCCATTGACCATGGAGGTCGGCCCAAAGAACTTCCAGATATGTCACTTGTTGACTTCCCCGATAGGTTTGCAGCACCAAACCTGCCTTTGCATCGGGTGAAGGAACAAAAACAAAATCCCAGCCATGCAATGGCATCGGGTTCAATCCAAAGCTGTGTTCATAGTATCCGGCGGCATCACTGAGATTAACCTTCAAATATCCGTCAAAAAGACTTTCTGCCAACGGGAGCGAGACAAAATTGGGATTGTGTGTGCCAGGGGCATTCTCACAATGGTTCAACAAACCCGGACGAATCATCAAATCGCCAGTCACACGCGCGATGGGCGACGGATTGAAAATAGTCCAATGTGCTCCTGGAATGGTCTTGAAATCAATTCCTGTGACTGGAGCCAGAACAGGACATCCCTCGACTGCCTGATGGCGAATCTTGAAACTCAACCCACCTTCCATCACGAGGGTGATGTCTGCCGTCTGAAGATCGATCTGTTCGATTGTGAGCTCAACGCCCTGGTGCTTGGCACTCACGTTCTGTCTTTGGTCGCCATAGAAAATAACGCTTTCCATGGGAAAGACATGCATGAAGCAGAATTCTTTGATTCGCTCCATTTGCTGTGGACCAGGCTGACTTCCTGACTTCAACAACGTCATGGCACCGCCATCCAGAGCACCAGCGACGATGGCTATCAAGCCGCCCTCACTCATTTGGGCAAAATGATTCTCGGGATTAAACAAAGAAAAACCACAAATACCATGAAAAGCATGACTGATGATGGAATAGTATCGCCATTCTATAAAAGCAGCACTCCTGACCTTTTGAAGCAGTGGTTCCGGAATCGCATTCCACCAAACCGGAGCACTTGGGGCACTGACTGTGCCGTTGGAGGATGAGCAAAAATCTTTTCTTGCCAACCAACCTTGATATGCAGGCCAGCGCCAGGACAAATTGGGAGTGGAAATCGACGACAAGAATTCGCTATGAATATTTGCTTTCATTTGCTTTCATCCAAGGTTCCGAAAAAATCAGGACAGCTGTGAGCTCTGCATTTGGCCAAGCTGTTTCGAGCGACGAATCAATTCATCCAACGTCGAGCGGCTTGAATCGAGATTCACGACATCCCGCAGACGAGTGAGTTGATCACTCAGGTCATTCAATGAGCCCAGCTCCACCAATGCAGATACAAGTGACTCGTGAATCAACAATGAACCAGGTTGCAGCTGAAGAGCGTCCCGCAATGCTTTCACTGCTTCGTCGGTGCGTCCCACCTTCAAAAGCACACAGCCACGCCTGAACTTGAATTGACTTGATTCTTCAACATCCCGTGACGAACGCTCAAAAGTCAGAAGTGACGACAAAAGTTCATCCACCAGATCCAGGCGCTCGTAGGCTTCGATCAACGTGTGTCGGATCTCGGGATGTTCGATAGCCAACGGCCTGAGCAATTCAAGTGCACCGCTCGGTTGATTCAAATTGTAAAGATAGAGTTGCGCCAACTCATGGGAATAGCGCGCTCTCTCTTGTGCATTTTCGGCGTGTTGAGCAAGTATCTTCAGCTGTTCTGCAGCTTCTGGCCATTCCATGTTGTGGATATGGATCAATTTAAAAAATTTTCGGGCCTTCTCGTTGGTTTTCTGAAGTGCCAAAATTTTATGGTAAAGCGGCTCGTACTCGGATTCGAGAAAAAGTTTCTTTTCATAGATCAGAGCCAAGCGCTCGAGCAGCAACACTTTCTGTGATACTTCCTGTATTTCATCCAAAACTTCACGCAACACCACTGCATGTTCCTTGAAGTTTTCGGGCCCCAGAATTTCATCCAGGATATGCAGGCGGATGGTCGAAAAAGGCACTTGGAGATTTCGAATATACAACTTTGCAACTTCAACAAACGCATCAAAAGAGTCGAGACCCAGATACAGGACCCGCATCAACCACACGTAATCCTGCATCAACTGCTGCCGATTCGCACTGGGGCTCGCAAGCCTCCAGCGCAACAACTGATCAACCTGACGATAGCATTCATATGATTCGAGTTCGCGAATCAGCAGATTTTGTTCTTTTTGCTGCATGCGCGGAAAATCAGCGATGGAAGAGACAAGACCGACGAGGTGTCGGTACTCTTCCTGACTTTGCGGGGGCAGAATGGATTCGTCATCGAATCCACCCGAAATCACTGCACCGTCCATCCCTGGCAGCCTCTTTGCTTGGCGAAAAAAGAGTTACTTCGTCAAAAATCTCAAGACAACTTCTTCGCTTGTTTTGATCATGTCGTCGTAGGGGAAAGAACTTTCCTCAAAAAGCCACTGCAGCGAAATTCCATCGACGATGGCGATGATCACACTTGCGGCGTGAGTCGGCTCGATTGGTTTGAAAAGTCCGGCATCGACACCCGACTGGACAATGGCCGCCGTGGTGTTGCGAAACTTTCCGTAATGCTTGGCCACAGCCAAACGGACTTTTTCTTTTTGATTGATTTGAGTCCAGAAATCCATATTGATGCAGTAATACTCGCGCTTTTGACGCACGATATCAAAACAAACCCGGATGAGCTGTCGCAATTGCTCGACTGGATCCTGAGTTTTTTCGGTGATGCCGGTCAACAAACCTTCGATATCGCCAGCGACCCTTTCAAGCACAGCCATCATCAAATCTTCTTTATTCAAGAAGTAATAATGGATGATTCCCTTGGATACATCAGCAATACGCGCCACATCCTGCATAGAGAAATTGTTGTAGCCGTATCGCGCAATGCACTCGATTGTCGCATTGATAATCTGAAGTTTTCTTTCGGCCGCCAAATCCGCCTTGCTCATAGATCAGGGTCCCTCACTCCTTGGAGACGTCACACCAATCACATTAGCACAGAAATTCAAGCCTGACGTCAATTCGACGGTCATGGCGCAAACTCTTGCCCAACAAAAATGCATAAATCCGTATATTCTTTCGGCAGTGAGGCGTCTCACACTGCCAAGGACGGAGCTTCCATGCATGATTTACTCCATCTGATGTATCAGGACGGCCATCTGTCGTCCACCGAGTTGACCGCACTGCGGCGAACTTCCAGACAACTTGGAGAAAACCCTGTCCGGGTCCTCAGGTCTCTGAATGTTGCGACACCTTCCGAAATCAAGGACCTGTTGCAACGCTACTATGGCTTTTCCGCGGCAACAGACAAAGTCATTGAGGAGCTGGATGACAGTTTACGCGCGCTCATCCCGGCCGACATCGCTCTACACTATTGCGTTCTGGCCATCGCCCAGGACAAAAACGAACTCTATGTTTTGACCGAGGACCCGACCGACAAAGGAACCATCAGTCAACTGGAATTCTTTCTTGGAAAGAAAATTGTGCCGGTGATTGCCACCGTTCAGCAGTTGTCCAATGGCTTGTGCAGACTTTACGGTGTTGAACCAGGGCGCCTGAATTTGTCGGGTTTGCTGGAAGCTTCGCGCGGGGCGGTTGGCACCTCTGCTTCGCACTCACGCAAAGAAGTCATGTTGATTGATGACTCACAGCCATTGCTGGATGACGAAGAGTTCAAGCGACTCAAAATCAAACCCAGAAAAATCGAGAAAAAGAAGCCCGAACCCGAAATCAAGGCTCCAGTTCAACCCTCACCTCCTGAATCCAGCATAGTTATCGACCCAGCCATGGCTGCTGCCGTGAATCTGCTGGGACTGCGTCTGGCATTGGCACGGAACCGGTCCGAAGCAGCAGCCATGGCCACCGAACGGCTCAAGGATTTTGGAGTTGAGCTGTCAATGAGTGAAGACGGCAAGCTGCAAATCTCCTGGAGTGGAAATCAACTTGCTGTCGACCTTGCGAATCACTCCAGCGACAAAGAGATTCCGCAGACACTCAAGGCAGTCGTGAAAAAAATTGCCCAGTGTCAGGCCTGATGACGGCGAGACTTCAAAGTCACACAGAGACACCGATCAGACTTCAGGCAATTGAAAATCGGTCAAACGGAGGCCTTCAGTGGAAGCCAGGCAACATTCAGACAGCTTGACGGGTGCATCAGCACCGCTGGGCAGCTCAGGCTTGCCGCTGGCCGTGGATCTCATCCTGAGAGAGATTGCCCTGCAGGTGAAACGGCTGGGAAGACTTTCTGCTGAGCAAAGGATCGCAGACAGCGGAACAGCGAACGAGCAAATCAATAAAAGCTTCGAGGACATTAGCCAAAACCTGAAAACAGTCCTCGAAAGTGTTGCAACAGCGCGCGCAGGCGTTGAGGAATCACTCGGAGCTGTGGTTGGTGTTGAAGAAAGCCAACACGACAAAGTATCCCGGTTGAGCGAACAGATGATTGACCTGCTCGGAGCACAAAACCAGGCGAGCAGTGCCAACATCCGATGTACGAATGCGCTGACCCAGGTGCGAGGCTATATCGAGAAAAGCCAATCCTGGAACCGGCTTTGCGAGTCCATCCAGGTCGACGCAAAAAACATGGAAGACGAAGTTCGAACGCTGTCGGAACTGATGGGCAACTGGAACCAGTTCATCGAAAGAGCTCTGCAAATACAGGACAACCTGCACAATGATTCGCAACAAATGCGAGAGTCGCTCAACCTGATGCGCACTGCAATCTCTGGAAGTTTTTCTACGGTTGGCAGCATGTGCGAGCGTCTGATGATTCTGCAGGAACGGGTGGGCAGCATTGTCAACATTGTAGATGTCATCGACGACATTTCCGAGCAAACCAATCTTCTTGCATTGAATGCCAGCATTGAAGCATCACGTGCAGGCGAGGAAGGCAAAGGCTTTGCAGTCGTGGCAGAAGACATCCGCAAACTTGCCGAACGCTCATCATCTGCCACCCGGGATTTGTTCGACCGCATCGAATCTGTGGATCTTGAAACAAAGCAAGCGATTCGCATGCTGAGCGAGAGTCACAGCGAATTGAAAAAAACACACGTCACTGCAGACGAATCAGACAAAAAATTTATTGTCCTTCGCGAGCGGGTTGGGCAGATGTCGCGCCTGTTTTTGGGAATAGAAGATCAGGTTTGCACCGGCCGCAACGTTTGCCACTCGACTTTGAACAGAAGTCGACTTGCGGGCAAAAACGCCATGATTCTCAAGGATTCATTCCAGACCACATCCACCGGATTCTCTATTGTAGAAACCCACCTGGGCGGTCTTTCCCATTGCCTTCGGGTGATAGATGCAAGCATGCAAAAAGAAATCTCAAGGTCAGAAGAACTCCTGCAGAGCCAACAGCACGAGCATGAAGGAACGATGAAGGCGAACGATGCATTGATCCGCCTGACTGCCGCCCTTGCCACCACCGGCGCCGAAATGGACACGCTGAGCATGCTTGTAGAGAACGGAAACCGCTTTGTGAGCTCCAGGAAACTTCCAGCCATAAATCAAACCTCTGAAATCACTGAACAACTTGAACAATGCGCTCAAGAGATCATGAACCTCGTCGATACTCCTTCAGAGACCCGGCAGGCTGGCTGACGCCAAGCTTGACGGAGCTGGAGGGGCAGAAACCATGGGGTTGCGGATTGTCGGCAATCCAAAAATAGAAAACAACATCCGCAAGGCCTCGGAAGAGGCGCAAACCAGCCTTGAAAAGCTGTCGAGTGGAATTGTTTTTACGCGCAGCAATCCAGCGCCTGGCGACAGAGCCCTGTCTGACACGATGAGCTACAAGCTCAGAGAACTGACTTCACAAAAAAGAACAGCCAATGACGCGGTGAGCTTGGTCGAGACTGCGGATTCAGCATTGAACGAAGTCGCAAACATAACAAACCGGCTTCGCGAACTCGCAATCCAGGCCGGCAGCCCCACCTTGTCAGACAAAGAGCGCAAATTCATCTTCGTGGAGTACGAAACTCTGCGTGATGAAATCAACCGCATTGCACAAACGACCCAACACAATGGCATCGGTCTGCTTGCAAACCCATCTTCCGAAAGTGAACGCAGAGACGCGATCCAATTTCGCATTGGCGCCTCTTCGGGCGCGGACGGCGAAGACGACCCGGGACTGGTGTCGCTTGAGGGTTTCAAAGACATCGTTGCAACAGCTGAAAATCTGGGCATCCAATCACTTAAAACACTCATCACAGGTGATGGAATCTCAATTGACGATATCGAAAGTGTTTTTGGCTCCAGTATTGCCAGCATCGGCGAATCATTCCTGGATGCCATCGACAAACTTTCGGGCTATCGTTCCAGTTTTGGCGCCATAGGCTCAAGAATGGCGAAGGCCATCGAGGCCATCGATGTGGCATCAGAAAACCTGCAGGCTTCGCGCAGCCGCATTCGGGACGTCGACTACGCAACCGAAATTTCCAACCTCACGAAAGCGAACATACTCGTACAGGCTGGAACCAGTTTGCTGACACAAGCGAACCTGCCAGCCCAAATCGTGCTCTCGTTGGTGAAGACTCTGACTTGAAACTCCACCACAGTGGGATCACATCTGTTCGATGACCCTGCGGATTTCTTCACGGATGACGTCTTTGGCCAAACCAGGGGTTTCCCGTTTCAGCCACTGGGCACTGACGTCACGAATTTCCTCAATCATCTGCTCGCGCAAAGTCCTTTTTACCTTGATAATTTCATCTGTAAGCTGATCAACTGCCCTTTGACTGACTTCGTTCACCAAAGCCAGACGCAAATCCGGCAATGTTTCGGTCAATGCCTGTCGCACGGCATTGTTCACCGCTACCGCGATGGAATCGCCGACGATTTTTTCCACATCTTGTCGTGAAAGGCCGATCTGCTCGATGGGACGCGGAGCAACTGACGACACCGATGCAGCTCCAGCCGCTCTTTCGCCAGAACGGCCCGATTGAAAAGCTCCATTGATGCTCGTGAGCACCACCTGTTCCACCTCGAACGGTTCGTTGATGGGCAAAGCCGGCTCAATAACTCGAGGGCCTGACGCCCTTTGCGGTTCAAAAGAACGCGGAGGGGGTTCAATGGCTCGTGGAACCGATGCAATTTGCGGCTCGATAGAACGTGGAGGAGGAGGAGGAGGAGGAGGTGGTGGTGGCGACAATCTCTGACTCGACCGCACTCCTTCCTTGTTTTCTTTTCCGGGTCGCCATGAAGCTTGCGAAATCGTAATTTCATCGGCGGGAAACTGCGACAACGGCTGACTTTCCTGTTCGTCATGATTTCTGACAATCATCGACTGCGGTGGAGGCTGCATTGCAGGCCGATTGGCCATCACTGGATTCGATTCCAGGGATTTTTGGAACTCGCTCAGGTCAAGTGTGATTTGCGGCAATAGATTTTCACCACCGGCAGATGAACTCGCAGAACCACCGGGTCGGGTATTCGAATCAAGCAATGAGGGTTGCGCCATCGCCTGTTCTGGCGGATTGGACCTCGGCTGCGAGATCTGAGTTGCCCGCTGCGGCGACAATGATGATGGTGGAGGAATTGTTGGTAGCTCTGACAATCGAAACGATGGCTGCTCAATTGCATCGCCTGCCTGAGGTGACGCCACTGAATATTCGACCGTCGGACCGTCCTGGTTGAGCATTTCTTCAACCACTTGCCGCAACTCGTCGCTGTGGAATGGCTTGCGCAGCACCCTGTCGAATCCGGCACGGGCAAACTGATCCAGATTTTCCTCGCTCTCGGCAAGCAAAAGCACACGAGAGGTCACCATTCGCAACGTTTGAAAATACCTTGGATCCGTGAGGCCATCGAAGCGAACATAGGCAATGATGAGCTCAGGTGGCTGCATTGAGAGAGTCTGGTCTGCCTCTGCCCTTGTCCGAGCAACAGCGATCTCGAGACGCTGATCATCGGCAAAAGTCAGCCTGACCACCCGGTGCATCGTAGGGCTGTCATCCAACAAAAGTATCTTCGCCATGGCTCTGGTCCTCGCCGATCTGCATCGTTTCAGGCATATATGTATAGGATAGAATCAGGACCGACCCCGAGAGAAGCACCCTTGGTCAGTGATGTGACATACTTCTTTGCAGGCTCGGAAAAAAAAGCACCGTTACCTTATTCGAACAAGAAGGACGACAGATGACTTCAGCCATTTACGCAGGCTCTTTCGACCCCTGGTCCATAGGTCACGACGCTGTTCTCAGGTCGGCCCTCGACGTGTTCAGCGAAGTACATGTGTTGGTCGCAGTGAACCCGAGCAAGCAGGGCAGCATCGATCCACTGACCCGCGCCCGGATTATTGCGTCTTCAATCGACCCCTGCCAAAACTGGTGGAAATTCGAAACTCCATTTCACGTCGAAAACTCAATCGTGATTGCGACAACTCCAGGACTTGTCGTCGAATATGCAAGCTCCCATGGGATTCGTCACCTCGTCCGCGGACTGCGTTCAACAACCGACTTCGAGGCCGAGTTCAATCTTTACTTTTCCAACAAAACCATCGATTCACGCATTCAGACTTGGGCCGTTCTTTGCCCGCCGGAACTTCTCCACTGCTCGTCTACGTACGTCAGATCCGTCGTCGGAAACTCCTACACAAAGAAGGTGGGCACCTCATTCGTCGCACAATCCGCAATGCTCGGAACACCCGTTCAGTTGGGACGACTGTTCGACTTTATCGTCTACGCATCGCAATACAGATTCGAAGCACTTGGACAAGATCTAGAAGTATCGCATTTGAAAATGTCATTGCAGGGCTTGTTCACGACCCTCATACGCAGCGATGAAAAGATAAAACTCTGGCTAAAAAACGAGAATTTGGTTCGTCTCGACGATTTTATGTCTGAAAGTAAGGCAACAATTAAAAAGGCCCATGAACTGCATGAGTATCCCGAGCAAATCGTGCACATGGCATGGGCAAAACTGGCTGCCGGATTATCCAGTAAAATCGAATCATTACAGACCATCAAGCAAACCCTTCACATCCTCTCGACGTTCGGCGGCGCGATGGGTCGCGGACAGAAGTCTCTGTTTGACGCCACAATTGCCGAAAAGATGATAGAGGGTGAATTCTAAGACACAAGGAGAACCCACCATGGCGATCAATCCTGGCGACTTCCTCGATTTGGACTCAACTCTGAATCAAGAACAAAAACTTGTTTCCGACATGGTTCGGCAATTTGTCGATCAGACATTCCGCCCGCACCTGCGCACGGCTTATGAAGCAGGAACTTTTCCAACCGAACTCATTCCCAAGCTGGGCGAGCTCGGCTTGCTGGGCGCCCAACTCAAGGGCTACGGATGCAGTGGTCTGGACAGCCTGAGCTACGGCCTGATCATGAAAGAACTCGAGCGCGGAGACAGCGGCCTGCGCAGCTTTGCCAGCGTTCAAGGCGCTCTGGTCATGTATCCTATCCACGCGTTCGGCAGCGAAGCACAAAAGCAACGCTGGCTTCCGCTTTTGCGTGACGGCAAAGCTATCGGCTGTTTTGGACTCACCGAACCTGATTTTGGTTCAAACCCCTCTGGCATGCGAACCAACGCCAAAAAAGATGGCGCGCACTGGATTCTCAACGGCTCCAAAACGTGGATCACAAATGCCTCGATTGCCGACGTTGCGGTGGTTTGGGCCAAGACAGATCAGGGCATCCGTGGGTTTATTGTTGAGAAGGGTACGCCAGGTTTTGAACAACGTGCCATTCACGGCAAATTGAGCTTGCGCGCATCCATCACCGGCTCGTTGTTCTTCCAGGATTGTCGAATCCCCGCAGAAAACATGTTGCCCGAAACAGTTGGTCTGAAAAACGCATTGATGTGCTTGAATCAAGCACGTTTTGGAATTGCTTTTGGTGCATTGGGTGCCGCAGAGGACTGTCTGCAGGAAGCGTTGTCATACTCCAAAAACCGTATCATGTTTGACAAACCATTGGCTTCATTTCAGCTGATTCAACGCAAACTTGCGATCATGGCGACACAAATCACAACAGGAAATCTTCTTGCACGGCGACTTGCCGAACTGAAATCAGCGGGAACCATCGACCCTGCTCAAATCAGCATGGCAAAACAAAACAATGTGCTTCTGGCTCTTGAAGCTGCAAGAACAGCTCGTGATATTCTTGGAGCAAACGGTATCAGCGATGAATACCGCTGTATGCGTCATGCCTGCAATCTTGAGTCTGTTTACACATATGAAGGAACCAACGACATTCACTTGTTGATTGTTGCTCAACAGCTCACGGGCATCCAGGCATTTTCATGAGACTGATCGACACACACTGTCATTTGTGCACCGACAAACTCGCTCCCCACGTGAGCGAACTCGTTGCGCGTGCAAACGACATTGGTGTCGAAAAAATCATCAACATCACTTTCGATGCCCAAACCCTCGAGACGGGGCTCAAACAAGTTGAGCAACTGCCCAACCTTTGGCTGACCGTCGGCATTCAGCCACACGATGCAGATCAGCACACTCCCGAGTTGGTGCGAAGAATGGAATCAATTGCAATGACTCACCATAAGGTTGTTGCAATTGGCGAAATCGGCCTCGACGGTTATCACAAATTCGTCCCGATGCCGCAGCAAATAATCTGCTTTGAAGACTTTCTCGAAGTTGCCCTGCGCTGTAAACTTCCGGTTGTCGTGCACGTGCGCGATACCTTTGATGATGTCTTTGTCCGTTTGAAGTCATTCACGGAACGCGGTGGTACGGGTGTGATTCACTGCTTCACCGGGTCACTGGACGAAGGTCGCGCATTTCTAGATATTGGCTTTTATCTTTCATTTTCGGGAATCGTCACCTTCAAAAACTCGGATGCACTCCGCGAAGTGGCAAAGATGGTTCCTGCCGACAGAATACTTGTAGAGACAGACAGCCCCTATTTGGCTCCGGTGCCACACAGGGGCAAACAAAATGAACCGGCCTGGGTCGCCAATGTGGCCGAATGCATTGCCGGTATCCGCGGAATGACCATGCCTGACTTTGCAGAACTGACTTCGCACAATGCTGAGCAACTTTTCTACAAGATGGCCTCAGAAGCCAAAAATACTCATCTGAAATAACTTTGATCCCTACGGTGCAACAGTGAATCAGCTCATCAAATTGCCCATCGACGACCTCGAAGCTGAATTTGTTTCGGCATTGCAAAACAAGCAAACGATTATTCTGCAGGCGCCTCCGGGCAGCGGTAAAACAACCCGTGTTCCTCGCTTTCTTTTGCACGCTCTGAAAGGAAAAACACTCATCCTTGAACCGCGTCGACTTGCAGCACGCTTGTCTGCAGAGCGCGTCGCAGAGGAACTTGGCCAAAGCACGGGCCAGGACGTGGGTTTTCAGATCCGTTACGAGAAATCAATTGGGCCCGCGACACGCTGCATCTTCATGACAGAAGGTCTGTTTTTGCGCACACTGCTGGCCAACCCGAAGCTTGAAGAGATTGATGCTGTGGTGCTGGATGAATTCCACGAGCGCCATCTTCATTCCGATGTTGCCTTTGCCCTGACCCGTTGGCTGCAGCTGAATGCGCGTCCTGATTTGAAACTCATTGTCATGTCGGCAACCCTCGATACAGAAAAATTGCAAAGTGCGGTTCCGGATGCAGCTCTTTTGAAGGCCGATGTTCCGACCTTTCCTGTTGAAATTGAATATGACTCTGGCAACGATGAAAGAGCCTTGGAATGGCGGGTTGTGGTTGCCGTTGAAGCTCTCCTGAAGGACCCTCGTTGCCCGGGCGATATCCTGGTCTTTTTAGCCGGCGCTGCAGACATTCGCCGTTCAGCACAGGCTCTCGCAACTTCAAAACACAAAGCAGACTTTGATACTTTTGAATTGCGGGCAGAAATTCCGGTGGCAGAGCAACGCAAAATCTTTCAGCCCCATTCGAAGCGCAAAGTGATTCTTTCGACCAACGTCGCTGAAACCAGCGTGACCATTCCTGGAGTGACAGGTGTCGTTGATTCAGGAATCGCCAAAGTCGCCAGCTATGCGCATTGGAATGGTCTACCAACCCTCGACATCAAAGCTGTCAGTCAGGCAAGTTGCACGCAGCGAGCAGGACGTGCCGGCAGAACCGCCTCGGGAGTTGCCCGCAGACTCTATACCCGTGCAGACTTTCTGGGCCGCACAGCACACGACAAACCTGAATTGCTGCGGATGGATCTTTCGCAAACTTTGCTCGAAGTCCTGGGTGCCTGTAATCGCATCTTTCGCGACCGCGCGCCGAGCTTCGACGCCTTGCCCTGGCTCGAATTGCCACCACAGGAAAGCACCTCAGCCGCGCAAAATCTTCTGCGGGAATTGGGTGCCGTTGACGATGCAAATCAACTGACAGCCATCGGTGAGGATCTCATCCGCTGGCCGCTCAATCCGCGGCTCGGAAGAATTCTGCATGAGGCAAAAAAACTCGGAACACTGGG
>JBDLRR010000029.1:0-14740 GCA_039799985.1 Pseudomonadota bacterium
ATCAACGAAAAAATTAAATCAAATTTTGGATCGTGATGTCATCAATTAACAGCCAGGCGGCGGAGTCGGACTGTTCAAAGGGCAGCGAAAGATAGACATTTCCTGGGAGTCGAGAAAGTCAAGAATGGTTCCTCCGGTCATCCATACGTACGACTGTTTCTTTTTTGACCCATCGGCCGCGGTCACGGTCGGAAAACGGATATCGAATCGTCCTCGACCCAGGAAGATCAAAACATTGAGATATTGTGAAATGAAGTCCTTGCCCTTGAGTTGTTGGATTTCGCGCAAATCCTTAAATTCAGAACCACAGATCACTGCTCCCCACAATTCCAGCGAGCCAGTGTCTGAGGTTGCTTTCGGGAGCTGCTTGGCAGCGACCATTCCGGTGGCTTTGATATATTTGACCACCGGTCGATAGTCCGCAGGACAAGCTGCGGGGCAAGTCGTCTTTGCACCACCCCAGTTCAAGCTGTTGGGAGAATCGGGAGGGGTGTGTGCGCCACCTCGTCCTACTGGCAATTTGCTCTTGTCGTATTTTTCGCACGAGTTGACGTAAGCGAAGCTGGCTGTTGTTCCATTGATGTCGAATCCGATGCCATCGGTGGGCTGAAAGTCATCTGTGTGACAATTGTATTGGTTGAGTGTCATCGACGTGTCGGTGGCGCTGCCTGTGATGCGCTTGAGAATACAACCACGCTCAAAACTCCTCGCGGTTTGAAAGTCGCGAGTCATGTCTTTGATGAGTCCAACAAGTTGAACGTTGGCCTCGGCGTGGACGCGCAATGTGCGCGCCGTTGCCATATAGTCGTTGAGCAAAACGGCTCCAACGAGCGTCGAGACGCTGACCAGCGATGCACTGATCACCAGCTCGACGAGCGTGAAGCCTTTTTCAGAACTCCG
Source organism: Pseudomonadota bacterium (assembly GCA_039799985.1). GTDB lineage: Bacteria > Bdellovibrionota_B > Oligoflexia > Silvanigrellales > Silvanigrellaceae > RFOM01. The sequence continues at coordinate 901 of JBDLRR010000029.1, forward strand.
AGGTTCCATGGCTTTTTACTGACCCTTGCCAGCACCTGCCGCGCGCGGTGCAATCATGTTTTGAATCACCAAATCACCTGTCACGACGCCATCGGCCAGCACATAGTGAAGGTCGTGCTGATCAGCAGGTCCTTCAAGTGCAAGGTTGACCACTGTTCGTCCTGATGCTCCCAATTCCACTTTGCTGACCGGCATGAAGTTCTTTCCGCCAGTGAGCACTTCGACTCCCTTTTTCAAATCTCGTGCCATAACCCAACCACGTCGGGTCATGAACGGATGCGAATCTGTGACTCGAACAGTCGAATTGCCGATGGTCACATTCAAGAGAGGTTTGTTTTCAGGACCAATCGTCAGTTTGGTGATTCTGGCAGGTTTGTTTGTGACAGGGTTCCAGACCAATTCGCCCTTTCTCAGATTGGTGATGATTCTGTCACTGCCATCTGCCATTCGGATTTTGGTGAGTTCGTCAAAGCAACCATCGTTGTTTCTGCAAACGAAACCCTTGTCGTCTTTGGTCACGAATGCGATGCTGCAAGCCTTGGGTTGTTCGGGGTTGTAATATTTGAAATACGCGCAGCTCTTGGAAACGTGTTCTGCGCCACCCACACCTCCATCAGGCATTTTGTCGATGCCTTCAATGTCCCAATCTCTCTTTTGACCGGTGTATGTGATGACCAAATTGGTCGACGTTGTAACGTTTCCATCTTTGTCCGTCGATGTTGTTGTCACCATTTCGCCAATGTCTTTGTCGCTGCTGTACTCGATGGTGTAGTCATCGATCACAGTGACACCTGTGCCTTTGAAATTGGCTGCAAATGCGTCGTACGCAGCGCGGATTGGGTGTCCGGCCCATGCGCCTTCTTTCTTCAAAAAGACGTCATCCACTTCCAGAGCTTGGGTCGCCATCACGGCAGTGGTTTCTCCTGACGGGATCGCCATTCCGAGTGTCTTGGCGGATTCCTTCTTGAGGAGTTCTTCAACCTTGTCTATCCATGCCGGGTTGCAACTCGTTTGAATTGCACGGTCGGCATACATCTTCTTGGGAGTGGCATCCCAGGCCACTTTGTCGAGTTCACGTTTTGTCTTTTTGCACTTGTTCGCCATCGTCGCTCTGTACGATTTCAAAGGAACTTCCACTTTTGTGCAGAAGTCTGCCGAACCATCTTGGGCCGAGCTCTCGCAACCTGCTTTATATGCATCTTTGTAAGCCGGGTTCCATTTCTCAAATTGTGAGCCGTGCCAATGTTCGCCCTTGTTGGACGGATTGGACGCAAGGAAGTAGACGAAATTTGGCCCGTTCGGAATTTTGGGCATCACTCCAATGAAGGTTTCGCCGGTTTGCTTTACGAAATTCGTCTCGGTGATGACCTCTGCCTTGTAAGTGGAGCGACCTGATCCAGGAGTCCAGGCTGAAGCGTTGTTACTCCAACTTTCGCTCTCTGGCCGATTTCCGCGGAAATCTCCTTTGTAGAAATCTTTGAATAACTTGTCACGGAATTCACTGAGCAGTTCATATCCTTCGGGTGCCTTGGTACCTACGTCTGTGTTGCGGCCATATTCATCTGCATTGGGTCCGTCAGGACGCGGTTCAAGTTCAGCAAAGGTGTATGCTCCCGTCCTTGATCTTGCTTTGAATGCGAGATCTTTGCCTGTCGAGCGGGTCAGAGCCGATGAAGCGGGCCGCATGTAGAAGCAGGTGTCTGCAGCGCCATGTTTGCCGATAAGGCCCGAGTTGCCACTCGTCAGTCCCAATGAAATACGCCCGTTGAGGCTGCTGAAAAACGCTCCGCGTGAGTTGCGCCCAGAAGGTTGCGATTTCACCAGGGCGTACGTTCTGGTGCTTCCGTCAACATCAGCTGGTGGAGTGTCATAGCCGGTGAATTGCACCGTCACCAGTTGACGTTTTTCCACGATTTTACCTTTGCCGTCCTCGGTGGACTTGACGCAGACTTGAATCGAAGCAACCTTCTTGGCTTCGTCCCACGAGTAGAGCCACGTTGAATCCGAAACGCTTGTGGACGAACACGAAATAGATTTTCTTGCGTTTGTGACTTTTCCGCATCCAGAAAAAGTGTATTCCGTGTTTGTTTCAGCTGGTTCGATGCGTTTGCAGTTTCCGTTGTTGTGCAAAATGCCGTTGGTGACCAGCTGGGTGACTGCTTGAATTGCAGATTCATTCAGGCGCCGTTCCAGTCCTGTTTGGTCGGTTGATTCCCGGCTCTTTTTCAAGCCTTGGTTGACTGTCAGGATTGCTGACGTCGCGAGTGCAACACCCGACAGAACCATCAACGCGGTCGACGTAGCATTCCCCCGTTGCGACTCGATGGATTTTGATTTTCCGCTGGCCATGGCTCGCTCCTTCCTTACTGAATCACTTGACAGTACAAGTTGATTTGCATTCATAAATAAAAGTCGGGTCTTCAATGCACACGGTTTCGTCTCCAACCGCGCTGAATCCACCGCGTCCGGGTGCCTCACAGTTGGGAATTGGTACTCCCATTTTCTCACCCGTGATTTCGCGAATTGATTTTTGGGCGCCTTGTTTTTTCACATCAAGGTCTGCATTGATGGCGCTGTAGATTGTCAGCTTTATTTTCAAACTGCGGTTCATTTCGGTTGCAGCGCCTTCGCAAGTCAGCGCCTGCAGGTTTGAGTTGTTGATGAAGCGAGCCTCGGCAACCACCAGGCCCACAACGCTGGGGTAGTCGATCGAGCCAATACCCGCGGATCGTTTTGCTTCGTCGGGATTGTTGGCCGCAAATTCGGGCCTGGAGAACATGTTTCCTGCGTAAACGAAACACATGGAAACCGTATCCAGGTTCTTAATATCAGGAGTCGCTCCTGCTTGTGTGCCGATTTGATTTGTCGGGCGGGCTCCGCCCAGTCCGCCGGCCACCTGTGCACAAGCCTCAAACTTCTTGCACATTTCTCCAACAACACCCGTCGAAGCGGCGGCGGTGTTGTTGCACCATGCGCGCGACGAGGGGTTGGCCAGCGCCCATTCGTCGCTCACCGTGTGGAAAGGAATCAGCGCACCCCAGGGGTTTGCGCCAGAGTCGACACGTTTTTCGGCAGCAAGATCGATGAGTGTCTTGAAAGGCCCATTGATCCCATTGGGTGCGATTTCCTTCAATGTGAAAGTGCTCAGAGACATCCTCAAGTCGGCACCCAGGGTCATGTTGCCAACCGCAGGGTTCGCTTTTCCGGACGTAAGATTGTTGGTGATGGGTGCGTAAGCAAAATATGAAGCGGTGCTACAAACACAACTTAAATTTGTGGAACCATCCTTGCACAAATGCGTGTTCCACTGCATCAGTTTGGCGAAATAGAGTTTGAGGCGCGAGACCGCAAAACTCTCGAAATACAAATGTGGGCCTGAAGTGGTGATGCGGTTCATGCCCTTGCGCAGGCCGGCCAAATTCTTGAACGAAAACCCGAAGACGGCGAGGAGAATGGTCAACCCCACCATCAACTCCAGGAGCGTGAATCCTTCCTGTTGTTTTCGTCGCAACCGCAAAGCCAATTCCTCACTCAATTTGCAGGAACAATCCCTGCCAGTTGAGGCTATCGGCTAAATTCATGGAAGTTTGATACATTTTGGTTAAGTATCAAGAATTGCTATATATTTTTATCAACGCCGAGACAATCGTGACTGCGATTATCTTTGCCAAAAAGGCCTCGTGGGGGGTCTGCGCAGCGAATTTGTCGCGCAGTGGACGTTGCCCAGGCGTGGCTGGTAGGCACTGTCCTCGACTCCCAACGGAAGCAAAAAACGCTCACGCACCGTTTTTTTGATGAGGGCATTTGCCGCTTCCGGCAAGCCTGTTCGGCCATAGAGAAGGGTTTTGTTGACGACGACCGAATTGACGGGATTCGACCATCGGCCCGTCGCGCCGTGTTCTCCTTCGTCGTAAAGCAGTGGCAACATTTTCAGCTGGTCGGGCCCAAAGCCAAAAACTTCTGCGAGCGGTGGTTGTTCTGCGTTGCCATCAACTATGTTGCTGATGCGGTTCTGGATTTCAGTATTGTAATCGTCGAGCTCTTCTCCAAGGCTTTGCGCAGCCAATGCAGGGCTCGGCATGATTGCAATGAATCCACTGTTTGCGGGACTCGACCAAAAAGTCAGCATTTCGTCGACGTGTTTTATGAAAAGCCATCCCGTATCCAATGCAATCGGCTTTTGAAGGACTTGAGCTTCAAGAAAAGAAACGACGTCGGGATGCAACGTGTTTCCTGTGTCGGGATCTGCACCATAGTAAATGCGACCGTGGGGATATGTCGCAGTGGATGGACTCACTTCGAGGTTTCCAAACCAGTCGAGCCAACCATCACCAGGATTGTCTTGACCTCGTGGTTGAGCCACTTCAATGTAGCCAACGTCGGGTGCCAGCAGCGTCCGGCCGAATCGGTCTTGTCCGCGCGGAGCATTGAGAACAACATGCATTCTGCTCGTGGGCGATTCGGCGTAGCCGATTTCCATGGTGTCTTGCATCCACATCTCTTGCCATGCATCGGTGTTGTAGGTTTTCACTGCAACGCTGCTCAGTAGCGACGGCAAGAAGAGTTCAAAAAGCATGCGGGAGTTGCCATATTTTCCAGAACTATCGCGCGAAATAAACAGCGTTTCCATTTTCTCTGTGTTCGGGATCATAAGAAATGGAGAAACTCTCACACGAGAAGTTTGGATGGTTTCATCGTTCTCATTTTGCAGCCGGATGGTCATAAATCCATCCCAGTCTTTTGATGCAAAGGCGCATGTCTCGAGTCCCAACAATGCTTTGCGTGAATTCCCACCTTGCAGTGCTGCGAGTGAAATCTGATTTTCAACGGGAGTCCAACCAGAGCTGGTGCGCAAAAACCATTTGACAGGTGCAGAGTCCGCCGTGGCAAACAATTGGAGTGTCAAACCTTCAAGATCAGCTGTGTCGAGCGCCTTCCAACTGATAGCCACTAGCGTGAGATCTTCTTCATCCGAAGTAGAGTTGATTGAGTCGTCGGAGCAATCGGTCTTACCATCGCGATCGTCGTCATCCAGGTTTGGAAGAACAAATGCACCTTTTCCTTGCCACGACCAATCGTCATCGGAATCATCCGCATCAGAAAGAATTCCGTTGCGGTCTGTGTCGAGCCGGAAGCCTGCGGGGGCTGTGAGTCGAGTGATTCCGCCGCCATAACGTTGCGGAGAGCTTTGGATTGGATTCGCGGTCTGCCCGGTGCAGCCACCCGTGGAAAGAAGAACCGTTACAAAGATCATCAAACCAGGCTTCAGCATTTGGAGTTTCCTGTGTTAAGGAGCAACCGCCACGGGATCAATCAGGACTCAACAGTATAAGTGCGGATGGTCATGAACACAATCGAGATCCACGTTAAGGAGTTTTCCGTTCAAGGAATGAGTTGCGCGGGCTGTGCGGGCCGCATAGAACGAGGCTTGTCGAGTACTGCAGGTGTGCAACGTGCATCGGTGAATTTCGCTACCCACACTGCGATTGTTCAATCTGATTTGTCGGATTTGGAAATTCAAAAAAAAATTGAATCAATCGGATATCGTTCAGAGCCACTCAGCCATGGCTTTTCCTTGGAAGAGAACCAACGCCGGGAGCAGAAAGATGCTCAAAAGCGGATGATTGCTTCTGTCATACTTGGTTTACCGGTCATCGTGCTTGGCATGGCTCATTCGTTTGCAATGCTTCCCTGGGTTCGCGTGCTTGAAGGTGTTCTTACTTTTGCGCTTCTTGCTGGTCCGGGATTGGTTTTTTTCCACAAAGCTGTTTCGCTTTTGCGGCATCGGACTGCGAACATGGACACGCTTGTGGCATTGGGTGCGGGAATCTCTTTTGTCTGGTCTTGCATTCAGGCATTGCGCGGCGCCGAGGCAGTGTATTTTGAGACTGCAGCCGCAATTGTCGCTTTTGTCTTGATAGGAAAATATCTCGAGCATCGGATGACCTGGCGAGCAACATCGTCGTTGGGTGCGTTGCTGCAACTCCAGCCGCGCATGGCTCATAGGCTTTCAAAGCAGAATGATTCCGAAGTCGAAACCCTGGATGTGCGTTTCGTCAAAACTGGTGACACTTTGGTGACCCGTGTCGGTGAGCGTTTTCCTGCCGATGGAGTTGTGCTTGAAGGACAAACAGAGGTCGATGAGTCGCTGCTTACGGGTGAGAGTCGTCCGGTTGTGAAGCAAGTGGGTGACAAGGTTGTCGCAGGTTCGCTCAACAAAGTGGGAGTTGTGAGGTTCGAGGCGCAAGCCCTGGGTGCGCAAACGCGCTTGGGTGAGATTGTAAAATTCGTCGAACGTACCCAAATCTCGAAAGCTCCAATCCAACGGTTGGCTGATCGCGTTTCTGCCGTCTTCGTTCCCGTTGTGCTTGTCTTGAGCTTTGTCACTTGGCTTTTTTGGCAGTTCGTTTTGAAGCAGGAATTTGCCGAGTGTCTGAATGCTGCTGTCTCGGTGCTTGTTGTTGCTTGCCCGTGTGCCCTGGGTTTGGCCACGCCGATTGCGGTTGCGATTGCGACTGGTCGTGCTGCGAGGGCGGGAATACTGTTTCGCGATCTTGCCGCGCTGGAATCCCTCCAGGCTGTGCAAACCATCGTGTTCGACAAAACCGGCACACTCACCGAGGGCAATTTGTCGGTGGTCGAAGAAAGGTGGATCACGCAACAATCTTTGTCTGAAAGCGATCGCTCAAACATTTTGAAAGTTGTCTTGCAGCTCGAGCAGAGTTCGCAACATCCAGTCGCGACGGCGTTGGTTGAGTCATTGAAAAAGAGCAGCTTGCCTTCACAAGCTCTAGGTCAGCTGAGCGACCTCCGCGAAACCGTGGGGCAGGGAATGTCGGCTGTTTGGAAAACACCCGAGTCAGAGAAACGTTTGCAGGTGGGGCGGGCAACCGCCTTGCACACTTCGCTGTTGCCCGCCAATCAGGGAAGGTCCTGGGTTGTTTGCACACTCAATGACGAGCCGGTTGTTGCGTGGTCGTTGAGCGATGTGCTGCGCTCGGACGCGGCGCATGTGATTGAATCGCTCAAGCATTTGGGTGTGAAGAGTATTCTTGCGTCGGGCGATCAGGCCGATGTTGTGGGCCCACTGGGAATGGCGCTCGAAATTGAATTTCACGCCCAGCAAACACCGCAAATGAAAGCAGAACTCGTTGGTAAATTGAGGTCCAATGGGGCAGTGGTTGCGATGATCGGCGATGGTGTGAACGATGCTCCTGCACTGGCGGCGGCCGACGTTGGCATGGCCATGGGCAATGGGACTGATGCTGCTCAACAAACAGCTTCGTTGACACTCAAGAACACAGGACTTGCCGGAGTCCTGAATGCAATTGCGCTGTCGAAGGCAACATTTCGAAATATCCGACAGAATTTGGCGTGGGCATTTGGATACAACATTGTTCTTATGCCGTTGGCTATGATGGGTCGATTGACTCCGATGTGGGCAGCGGCTGCGATGGCATTTTCGAGTCTGTTTGTTGTGCTGAACGCGCTCCGGCTTTTGCGATTTGGAGTCCAAGAGCAATCGTCATCAGGCTAAAGATTGCTGCAATCCATCCGGATGTTCCGTAGCCCTGCAAGCTTCCATCAGCTGATTCGTGCACCAATGATGCTGTAAAAAGCGCGGCTCCACCCTGTGCCAGTGATTGCACAGAGGCATTCAAACTCAAAAAGCCACCACGTTTTTTCGGCTCCACTGCAGTGGTCAGTAACGATGTGAATGGAACCATGCGCCCACCCATGCAAATCATGAACAGAGTCGTGACGGAAAGAATGATTACCGGGTTTTGGCTGGTGAGATGAGTCAGCGTGAACAGAGGAATGATTGAAACAAGCACTCCAATTGGGAACATCTTTGATGCGCCAAAGCTGTCGGTCCATTTTCCAATCAGCGGCATTGTAAAAATACTTGCGAACCCACCCAGAAAATAAAGCAAGGGGAGCTGACTTTCGCTGAAGCCCAGGTTTTTCACCAGGTATGGACTGATGAACGGAATCACCATGAATTGACCAAAGATGATAAAAAATGTGGTCAGAAATCCAATCACAGCACTTTTTTCAAGCAGCAAATGGGATATTTGTTTCACCCGACCACTGAGTGTTGACTGGGGGTCGATGTGGGCGGTAAGGCTTGGAAAACGCAGAGTCGTTGCGACCAGCAAAAGCAACAACATTCCTGTGACGAGAAGGAAGGGTGTGTGCCAGCCAAATTTGTTGGCCAACGCCAGACTCGCCGGCACACCCAAAACAGACGCTATGGAAAATGCCGCCATCACTCGGCTGATCGCAAAACCTCTTCGTTGTGCCGGAAAAATATCTGAAATAATGGCCTGAGAAAGTCCACCAAGGATTCCACCAAAAAATCCAGCAATGCAGCGCGCAAACATCAAAATTCCTGCCGTAGGAGCGATACCACAGAGCAATGTTCCAGCGGCCAGGCCAACAAGACAGACTGTCATGAATGTCTTGCGATCGTATTTGTCGACCAACGGTCCCACCACCAGTCCTGCGACTCCGGAACTGATGCCATAGGCCGAGACGATTTGTCCGAACTGTCCAGGTGAAATATCGAAGATGCGCATGAGTTGCGGACCCAAAGGCATCATCACCATGAAGTCGACAACATGGGCAAACTGAATTGCCGTGAGCAGGATCAGAATCAACTTTTCCCGGGAACTGCTGGCCGCCTGATCCACACTCGACTCCTGTTCGGCAATTTATCCTCAATAACATACCAGAAGGGCTTTCTATTGGCCGTTTTTGTTGGCAAACTATTGGCACTCTCGAACTGGAGCCTGCAATGAATTTGTTGCCTGTGTCGCATTGTATTGTTCAATCTTTTGAATCCGAATTGCATTTGCCTTTTAACATCTCCAAAGGAGCTGTGGAAAAAGTTGCAAATGTTTTGATTGCAGTCACCGATGCACAAGGAACAACAGGAATTGGTGAAGCAGCTCCGTTTCCGGTTTTGACCGGAGACACTCAAGAAATTGCTCTTCAGGCAGCAAAAGAATTGACTGATGAAATAAAAGGTCTTTCTCCTGCTGCGGCGCTTGAAAAACTGCACAATCAACTCTGGCAAGCTTTCAGCCATGCCCCCTCTGCCCGCACAGGAGTCGAAATTGCATTGTGGGATTTGCATGCACGTCAGCTTGCGTGTCCACTCTGGATGCTTTGGGGACGCGCTGGTTTGAAATCGGCAACAACCGACATCACTCTTCCCTGCATTCCTGCAGCAGATGTGCAACATTTTTGGAGTTGCTTTTCATCGCATCGTTTTCCTTACGTCAAGGTCAAGGTCGGCGGTGGTCCACTTGAGGACGATATTGCCCGGATCATGTCACTCATGGACTGCGCCGATGGGAATTTGCGGATTAGCCTCGACGGCAATCAGGGTTTTCATGTTGAGTCTGCAAAGCGGCTCGTTTTTGAATTGATCGCGCGAAAAATTGAACCTTTGTTTTTTGAACAACCACTCCCCGAAGACGATTTTGCCGGCATGGCACGAGTCAGCGAAATGCTTCCCATTCCTGTCTGTGCCGATGAAACGGTCAAGACTCTCAATGATGCCATCAAGGTGATCAACGACAAGTGTGCCCGGATGATCAATTTGAAATTCATGAAGTCGGGTGTGCGCGAGTCGTTGCTGATTGCCGAAGTTGCGCGAAGATGTTCCATTCCATTGATGATCGGCGGCATGGTGGAAAGCGAAATTGCCATGACAGCGTCACTGCATGCCGTTTGTGGGACAGGTTCCATACAGTGGTGCGATCTTGATACACCCTTTTTTCTTCAGAGCCAGCCGACCGTGAGCAGTCCTTATCATCGGGGCAATGCCGAACTCGTTTTGCCAAGCGGCGTGGGTTTGGGTCTCACACTCGCTTGAAAAGGAGAGCAAATGAGCGCAACGGCAACCCGACAAATGCTCGTGGAATGCGAATCGGTGGGTCTCCGTTTCGCCAGCCGGGAGGTCATAAAGAGTTTCAATCTGCAGGTGTCCAGCGGCGATCGCATCGCATTTTTGGGGCCCTCCGGATGTGGCAAAAGCACGCTGTTGAATCTGATCTCCGGCCTGCTTTCTCCAACTTCTGGTCGGGTGAATCGCATTCTTGAAGCTGAAAAGATTTCTTTTGTTTTTCAAGAGCCCTCGCTGATTCCCTGGAAAACCGTGAGCGAAAATTTGGGGCTGGTGGGCGACTTGATTCCCCAGACCACGAGCTCAATGGGTGAAACGATTTTATCTTTGTTGAATCGGGTTGGCCTTGCTGATCGGGGGAATTCCTATCCTGACGAACTCTCTGGTGGCATGAAGATGCGCGTGGCACTGGCGCGAGCGTTGGTGAACTCTCCTCGTCTGATACTTCTCGATGAGCCTTTTTCGGCTTTGGATGACGTCACCCGCACTCGACTCCAAGATGACATACTTGCCCTTCAGCGAGAATCTGCGATTGCCTACATTCTTGTCACCCACAACATCGAGGAAGCTGTCAGGATGTGTGATCGGATTCTCGTCTTTTCTCGCTTTGGGGGCTTGCTCAAGGATTACGATTTCAGTTCAGGTGTTGCCACGAAGTCGATTGATTCTGCGCAGCAACATTCGGAACGAGTGCAGAAATTGAGAGACGAAGTTCGGCAGGCATGGAGTGACGTTTCGACAGAAGGAGTCCTGCGTGCGTAGTGTTGTGGTTGTCTTGGCAATAATTGCCATTTGGGAGCTTGCCTGTCGTCTGTTTTCATTGCCGTCGTGGCTTCTGCCCACCCCATCGGCTGTTGCTCTGGCGTTGGCGAAGGATTTTGGGCCGTTGATGCATTCCTTTCTGTTCACCTTCAAACTCACGCTGGGCGCGTTCGCATTGGCGCTTGTTTCGGGATTTGTTATCGGCCTTCTGGCGCACCTTTCACGTGGTTTTCGCCAAAGCGTTTTTCCCTTCACGATTTTGTTGCAAACCACACCTGTGGTTTCGATCGCACCATTGCTCATTATCTGGTTTCGCAACAATGCATTTATGGCTTTACTGACGTGTGCCTGGCTGGTCTGCGTTTATCCGATGATCAGTTCAACCTTGGCGGGGCTGGGCAAGAGTGACACCAACCTTCAGCGTATTTTTACTCTCTACAAAGCCTCGGTTTGGAAACGATTGTGGCACCTGGAGCTTCCCTCGGCTCTCCCTTATATCCTCAATGGTCTGCGCATCAGCGGAGGGCTTGCTTTGGTGGGTGCCGTGGGCGCCGAGTTTGTAGCCGGGACGGGTGGACAAGAATTGGGCCTTGCCTATCGTCTTCTCATGGCGGCCTACAACCAGGAAACAGCTCGCTTGTTTGCAGTGTTGGTCGTCGTATCCTGTTTCGGATTGGTGATTCATGTTTTGTTGTCGTGGTTAGAGAGTCAAGTGTTGCGCAGGCTGAGACTCAAGGATTCTTCAGCAACCACTGGTTGACTTTGTTTGTATTGCCTCGTCTTCCGAGCCCACTTCCGGCAGTGGCGTCACGCTGGCTCCGCCTGAGGTTTTCTCGCCATCAACAGTCGAGAGAAGTCCCGCAGGAAAGTATCCAAAGATTGAAAACATCGAACCACTGTCGCCTTTGGTCGGGAACAAGCTTTGCGCCGTGGAATCGAAGTTGATGAGCATGGTGTTGTTGTCGAATGAGTTGTTCACGCGGTACCCGAAATTGAGAACAGTTGCTGAATTCAATGGAATTGTTCTCGCTTTGCCGCGCTCACCGCTTGATCTTTGCAGAGCGGTTTGTGCAGCGTTGGTGTGAAACGCGAAGTAGCTGTCTGTATTGAATCCAAACAGGTTTGCATCGTTCAGAGCGCCTGAACTCACGGGTTGACTCCCCTGGTCAACCAATCTGTTCCACACAGTTCCGCTCAAGTTGGTCAGGTCGCACGGAGTCATGGCTTCATTCGAAGCTGGCAGCGAATCGATGCTGAACGTGTTGCAAGCCGCAGTTTTTAGTTTTAATGCCTGCACGTCTGTTGTTGCATCGTCGTAGTATAGTTTCATAATTGCATTGTCTGCAGCAGGAATGATGTTTGGATCGCTGAATTTGCTGATCACCATTTCACGAATCGTGGTCGGTAGGCCTGGAAAAGTTTGGCAAACAGCAGCCGATTCAGAGATGCCCGTCTTTGGATCAATCAATTCCGTGGAAGTTGGATTGGATGTATAAAGATCGCAGATCCGTTTGTTGAGCAGGAATGCAAGGCTGCGCAAATCAGCGGTTCTGCGGCGATCTGCATGGTGTGCGTCCATGTAGGCTTTCAATTGACTTGCGGTTTTGGCGTCCAACTTGGCGTAAGCAGCCTGCTCGCGTGAGCGGAGAATTTTCAGCACTTCGGTCATATATGTTTTGCTGGCGGTGCCAAGATTCAATGTGGCCCGGAATCCGCGCATTTCGCTGCGAGTAAAGCATGCAACAGTTTTTTTCGAGCCGGATGGAATCTTGCTGCCGACAAAAATCTTCTCATCATCAATACAATTGTTGCCAGTCTGTGAAGGCAGCGCCGCAAAAACTTGACCTTTGAAGCCAGGCAACATCGTGTCGAGTCCTGGCAGGTTCAACGCAGTCGAAAATGCTTTTGAAAATTTGACAAGCTCGGCAACGCCTTCCAACGTCACGTCGGCCGCAAAATAGCCGCCATTGTAGTAGATTTGAGCTTTGTAGGTGGAATTTTGGAACTTGTCGGTTTGAGGATCAAAGAAGCAGTGACCCGCAGTCCAAACCCGAACGACCGAGTCAGACGCGTCGATAGGGCGCACGTGCATGGTACAACGCCGACTGTCGGCAACGCCCGCGTTCGTTTTTGTTGTGATGTCGAGGTAACCCGTTCCCACTCCGGCATCACCGGACATGCTTGCCAGGTTGCTCGCCAAATCAAATCTGTCTTCTGAGAGTCTCAAAGAGGTAGAGCCACCATTGGTGCCGCTGCCTCCCACGACAGGAGATTTTTTACAATTTGGTCCACCTTGGACCCGGGCCGTCGATGTTGCGCCGCATCCCAACAAGAATCCCACAGCCGCAAGGACATACAATCCTTTGACGTGTTTCTTGTTTGAAGTTGGTTTCAGCTCGGCAAACATTCAGCCCCCTTCGACTCACTAGGCGTATCGGAGTCGATAGAGGGGGAATTGAGTCGTACTGAATGCCTCTTTTTTATATCAATAATATTGGCTATTTGGATTTGAAAAATTGTACCGGGTTTTTGGAAAAGCTCGCAACAAATGCTTCCTGGCTCATGCTGCTGTCCATTCGGCTTCCGTCACGGCCGCCCAAATAACCCAGATACAGATCTTCCAGATTTTCTTTTTGACCCTGGGGATTGAAAGCAACCAGCGGGGCTGACAAATGGTCAAGAAGGTCACTGAAGAGTTCGTCGAAGCGGTTCCATTTGGAAACGAATTCCTTCAGTGACGGGCTTTCCTCGCGATCAACCATCACAGGCTTGTGGAACCCCGCCAATGCCGGGTTCTGGGCCTTTTGAATCTGTCGCAATTCATACACGGAGTTGAAAACAAATGGCACCATTGCCGACATCTTTTGCGGGTGATTTTTCTTGCCAAGTTGCAGCGCAAGATAGCGAGGAACATAGTAATGATAGTGCGCGGTTCTGTTCAACTGAATTGGCTTCGGGTACGCATCGATTTTCCCGCGTTCGAGGCCTTGGTCCAGCAACACAAGGGCTTGTCCAAGTACAAACGCCATGGGATGTTGCTCAACGAGAAGAAATTTTTTCTGAGCAGCCGTTTGTGAACCATCCTGAAACAGCACTGCAATCCGCTCGAGTGCAACTTCACTTTGACCGCCGCTTTGAGCGAGCGTGAACTCCCACAGGTTGAAT
>JBDLRR010000030.1:0-5836 GCA_039799985.1 Pseudomonadota bacterium
TCCTCAGACTTATCAAGGACTCGATCGTTTTGTTGCGCGCAAGAAGCTGGTTGCCGAGCTTGAGAGTCTCGGGCTTCTGGAAAAAACAGCACCGCACAAGATGGTCGTTGGCATCTCCGAACGCGGAGGCGTGCCGATCGAGTATTACTTGAGCGAGCAGTGGTACATCAAGATGGACAAGTTGGCTGAAATTGCCCTCAATGCAACCCGCAGTGGCCAACTCAAGCTGCATCCTCCGCACATGGAAAATATTTGGGAATATTGGCTGACAAACATCAAGGATTGGTGCATTTCGCGTCAACTTTGGTGGGGCCACCAGATGCCCATGTACACCTGTCAATCGTGCGGACATGTGACCTGTGCAGAACAGCATCCCACCGCGTGTGAAAAATGCGGACACGCCGATTTGAAGCAGGATTCCGATTGTCTCGACACCTGGGCCAGCAGCTGGCTGTGGCCGTTTGGCGTGCATAACTGGGCAAACCCGAGCGACGAGCAAAAGAAAGATCTCGAGTATTTCTATCCGACCGATATCATCGTCACTGGTCCCGACATCATCTTTTTCTGGATTGCCCGGATGATTATGGCGGGTGGATATTTTACAGATACGACCTCATTCAAGGATGTTTATTTCACGCCCATCATTCGCGATTCCAAGGGTCGCAAGATGAGCAAATCGCTCGGCAACAGTCCAGATGTGAACCAACTGATTGCGAAATTTGGAACCGATGCTCTTCGCTTCAGTGTCATCAATCAGGTTGTTCTGGGCCAGGATATCCTTTGGTCGGATGATGCGTGTGAGCTGGGCCGCACGTTCGCAAACAAGATTTGGAATGCGACCCGTTTTCTGCTCATGAATGCCGAAAAACATGGTATCGATTCGGCAAGCGTGAGTTTCGATCAACTGACGGCAAAGCCGTCAGACACTCTGCTGGGCTGGATGACTTCCGAATTTTTTGCCGTCGTCCAGAAGGCACACGACAGCATCCAGAAGCTCGAATTTTCCAACTATACCTCGTCGCTTTATGAATATGTCTGGATGGTCTATTGCGATTGGTTTGTAGAATTGTGCAAGCCGCGATTTGCTGACCCCGATGCAATGCCGCCGGAACAAAAGAAACTAGCAGCAGAAACTATCCGCACGGCACTTCAGCTTCTGGACGGAGTTTTGCGCCTTTTGCATCCTGTTATGCCTTTTGTCACTGAACAAATTTGGCAGAATTTGGGAGATCGCCGAGGGCAAACCCTGGGGCATGCCTGCTTGCCGCGTCCACAATCAGGCATGATTGATGCAAATGCCATCGCTGCAATGCGCGAGGTGCAATCGGTTGTTGGAGCTGTTCGCGCGGTGCGTGGACAATTTGCAATCCATCCGGGCGCCGACCTCAAGGTGACTGTCAACGCATCGCGGGAACGTTTCGGACTTATGGTCCCACAAATGGAATTTCTTGCGCGGGCGGCGTTCACGTTCTCGGACCAGCGTCCAGCACTTTGCGGAACCGCAATGGCGGGGGGAATGGAAGTTTTCGTAGACCTCACAGGATTCGTTGATCCTGCCGCCGAGCGTGATCGTTTGACCAAAAAAATTCAAAAAGTCGAACAAACCCTTGAAGGCATCCGCAAACGTTTGTCCAACGAGGAATTCGTCAAGTCGGCGCCTGCAAACATTGTGGCCGGAGCTCGTGAACAGCTCGCAAACAACGAAAAGGAACTTTCTGTTTTGCAGGAAAGTTTGAAGTCGTTGGCCTGAAGTCTGGGGAATTGTGATGAAGAACTTGTTTTGGCTCGATATGGAAATGACTGGTCTGGAACCTCAAACCCATCGCATTCTTGAGGCAGCGGTGCTCGTGACGGACTGGAAACTTCAGACCCTCAAAACGTTTTCAAGTGCTGTTTTTCAACCGACCAGCGAACTGGCAAAGATGGATGATTGGTGTGTCAAAACACACACCGGAAGCGGATTGCTGGCGCGGGTCCCGACGGGCATGCAAGAGCACGAGCTCGACGACGCTTTGTGTGGCTTGGCAAATGAATTCTTCAAGCCGGACGAGAAGATCGTTCTGTGCGGCAACTCGATTGGCCAGGACAGAAAATTTGTCGATTTGTATCTTCCGAAGTTCGCCGCGAGACTCCACTACCGCATGCTCGATGTGTCTTCGTTCAAAATCTTGTTTGAGAACGCCTTTGGCCTCAAGTTCAAAAAGCAAAATCGCCACGAAGCCCTGGGAGATATCGAGGAATCCATCTCCGAATTCAAGTACTACTTGTCGTTCCTTGATTACTCAAAGTTGGGAGTTGCACCATGAGTGCAGAACTCTTTGCAATGTGGGATGCAGAGGCAAGTCAGGATTCCGCGATTCAAACAGCAAAGTTGATCCGCAAACTGGTGCGTGCCGCCTCGAATGAGGAGGCTTTTGCAAAGCTTGGACAGTTGGATTTTCTCGATTTGTCGGTTGATCCGTGGATGAAACGTCAATGGGCGTTGGATTTGTCGGTGCTTTCGAAAATGCCCACCGTGAAAGGCGTCAAACTCAACGGCAGCCGTTTCAAAAGCCTTGAGCCCCTCAAAAAACTGACCTCGCTCAAGACTCTGCATCTTGACGAACTTGAACTGGAGTCTCTCGATTGGTTGTCTGCCTTTTCCGAGCTCGAGGTCTTGTCGGCACGACGCAATAAATTGCGCAGCACCGATTTTGCTTCAGGACTGCTGCAATTGCGTGAGGTCAACCTGGCAGAAAACAGTTTGACGACTCTCAAACCGTTCGCAGGGCTCGAGAAACTCCGGCTTTTGGATGTCTCGCAAAACATGATTGCCGACGTGGGGCCGATTGCAAAACGCAAAGGCTTGCGAGTGCTGAGGTTGCGCCGCAATGCCCTGACTTCGTTGGAAGGGCTCGAAGATTTGCGTGACCTCGACGAGCTTGATGTGCGCGACAATCGCATTATGTCGCTCAAGCCAATAAAAGAGTTGTCGATGTTGTCGACACTGGGTATCGCCGGCAATCCGCTCACCGATGACGACGTGGACTCGGTCAGACGGTCGATACGCTTGCTGTAATTGAATTTTTGCTGGCAATTTTTACTGTAGATTCGGTTTTTATTGAATTCGCTTGCGCGGTTGAAGCTTGAACATGCTTTCTTCTGCATGCGTCAATTCACACAAAAACAGTGTCTCGTTGCAGCGGGCAAAAACTTTCACAGGAACATCTGCAAGCGGATCTACAAAGGCAGGCTCTTTGCTGGAATTTGCGCTGCTTTCCATCGGCTCGGGAGGCAAGTCCCACGTCAGTTCATGTTCCGGCAGTGTGATGGGATTTCCCGAGAGAAGTTTTGCTTCCAAAGATTGATTGAGTCTTGCCCGAGGCAATGATGGAGCCACTGCCCAAGCGGGCAAACATCTTTCGAGTAGTGAGGTTGCATCTGGTGCGGCAATGCGCCCGTTTTCGTCGATGCTGAGCTTGAGGGCTTGATCCACATGCCACGGTTCAACCATCTCGCGTCTGAGCTTGATGCAGGTCCCGACACTTCCAAGAGTTCGTGCAATGTCTCTCGCCAATGAGCGCACGTAAGTGCCCTTTGAGCAGACGACCCTCAAGGTGAGTTGCTCATTGTTCACATTGATGACTTCAAGCGAATGAATGGTCACAGAGCGACGTTTACTCTCGATGTCCATCGGCAATTTGCCAGTTGCCCGCATGTATTCATAAAGCGGCATGCCGTTGAACTTGAGTGCAGAATAGGCGGGTGGCACCTGCTCGATGAGCCCTTTGAATTGCTCGAGCACTTTCTCAATGTTTTTGAGTGAATTTTGCTGTGGCAATTCAGCACTGGCAATCACTCGACCTGTTGGATCAAGTGTGTCGGTTTCATGCCCAAAACCAATGCTGAAGAGATAACCTTTTTTTCCATCCATGGCTTCGTCCGACAGGCGTGCGGTGTTACCCACCATGACGGGAAGAAGTCCAGAAGCGAAAGGGTCGAGTGTGCCAAGATGGCCAACTTTGTCGGCTTTCAAGGCTCTTTTGATGGTGGCCACCACGGCATGACTGGTGGGGCCTTCTGGTTTGTCGATAAGTATCAGGGACATTTTTGCATCCGGTTTGTGGGCTTGAGGTGCTTCGTTGGCGTCTTGCAGCTTCAGGAATAGCACCGGATTTACCAGTTCGCTCGAATCATTCCTTGTCGGATTCTTTCAGAGCCCCAGGGGTCAAGTCATCAGCTCGGGCGTCTTCCTGTTTGATGTTTTCGATGAGCTCCGAGATGCGGGCTGCGCGCACGATGGATTCGTCATAATAAAAATGAACGACGGGTGTGTAGCGCATTCCCAGTGTTTCGCCGAGCGAACGGCGGACAAAGCCACTGGCCTGTTTGAGTCCTTTGTCGACTGCGGCGCGATCTGCATCACTGCCCATGACGCTGTAATAAACTTTTGCCAACTGCAGGTCTGGAGAAACGCGGACAGCATTGATGGTGATGTTTTTCAGGCGAGGATCAGAGAGCTCACCACGAATCAGCATCATGGCGATATGTTCACGAATCTGTTCACCAACTTGAAGAATACGTTTGGACGACACAAAAAATCTCCGGCTCAGAACAAAACACCGGGCTCGAGGCCCGGTGTTTGACAACCACTCAGTGGAGGGTGGCGGCGGTCTCTTCAATGACGAAGGACTCCAGCACATCTCCGACCTTGAGGTCGTTGTAGTTTTCAACACCAATACCGCACTCGAATCCTTGCAGAACTTCTTTGGCATCATCCTTGAAGCGCTTCAGTGATCCGATTCGGCCCGTGTAGATCACGATGCCATCGCGCACAACACGAATGTGAGAGTTTCGTGTGACTTTACCGTCGGTGATGGCCGTACCCGCAATAACTCCAATTTTCGGAACCGAGAACAGGTTGCGTACTTCTGCATGACCAAGCACTTTTTCCGTCTTGACCGGGGCCAGCTTGCCAGCCATCAGTTTTTCAACGGTTTCAATCATTTCATAAATAATGCTGAAGCACTGGATTTCGACGCCTCGTTGCTCGGCAGCGGCGCTTGAAAGCTTGTCCGGGCGAACGTTGAAGCCGAGGATTGTTGCACCTGAAGCTTCCGCAAGAGAAACGTCGGTTTCAGTGATTCCACCCACCGCAGAGTGAATGATTCGGTTTTTGACTTTCTCGGTGTCCAGCTTTTGCAGGCTCGCACGGATGGCTTCAACCGACCCATGTGTGTCTGCCTTGAGGATGATGGGAAGCTCTTTGGGTTTGTTTGAGTCTTCGCCAAGCTTGGCCAGGAAATCTTCCAAAGTCGCCTTTGGTTTGCCGGCAAGTTCTTTTTGGCGGTGTTTCTCGACCCGGTAAGCAACAGCTTCTTTTGCAATGCTTTCGTTCACGACGCAGTTGAATTGGTCGCCTGCAGCCGGCACTTCCGACAAGCCGATGATTTCCACCGGTGTTGCTGGCAGCGCCAAACTCAAACGCTTGCCCTTGTCATCAAACATGGCGCGCACGCGTCCGTATGCCAGGCCTGCAACGATGCAATCACCCTGATTGAGCGTACCGCTGGTGACAATAACAGTGGCAACAGGGCCGCGAGACTTGTCGAGTTTTGCTTCGATCACAACGCCCGCTGCGAGTCCTTCCTTGGGCGCCTTCAAATCCAATACTTCAGATTGGAGGAGGAGCGCTTCCAGAAGATCTCCGATACCTTGTTTGGTCTTTGCAGACACGGGAACGAACATCGCGTCGCCGCCCCATTCTTCCGGAGTGACGTTGTGCTGTGCGAGTTCGCGTTGAATTTTTTCCATGCTGGCGCCGGGTTTGTCCATCTTGTTGACGGCAACAATGATG
>JBDLRR010000031.1:0-6638 GCA_039799985.1 Pseudomonadota bacterium
AAGCATTCTGAGCATTCAACCTCTGCAAGACCACTGAACTGCTCCCGGAAAATTTCAACATGGCACTCTGTCATGTGATCAAAAATCTCTCAACAGATTGGACGAAATCTTCACGAGTTAGGTGAACGTCAAAAGCACGGCTCACCTGGGATGCCCAAAATGCAGATGAAACGATACCCTATCTGAAAAAGCTCAATGATGCGGATTATTGGGAGTGCTTCTCATGCAGATCAAGACGGTTCATAGTCCCAAATCGAGAACAATTGGAGCTGCAGCAGCTCTCTGTTTGTCGGTTCTTGCAGCAATGGTTGTGACGCCTGCCACAGCATTCTATGGACTCGATTTGAACGATTTGCCCCGCGATGGCGACGTCACGGTGCCAGGCGATTACCCAATCATGGTTCGGCGCAAAAACGCAGTTCAGTTGAGTGGATTAAACGACAGCCTGACACTCAATCTGGTCAATCCAAACTCACAGGCGGCCGTTGTTCAAATTCTGGCGCCGAGCGAGAAGAAAATGAGAACGCTTCGGGTGTTGGCTGGTGTGCCAACGCTTTACAACACCAAGAACAGCAAGGAAGTCACTTTGCGGGTTGCAGATGGTGACGTGACCATCACGAGCATTCACCCGCTCAAAGTGCAACACTCAATCAACAAGGCACCTGCGGTTCAAAAGTAAGCGTTCAATTCTGGTGAGTTTGTCGTTCCATTTCTGGATGCCATTCTTCAACAGGTGGTCACGCACTGCTTCAAGTACAGTCTGTTCGCGCACAATCGATTGGCAACTCAGCAGCACATCACAGCCAGCCTCGAGCGCGTCGCACGATGCGCTGCGTAAAAATGAGTCATCAGAAACATCATCCGGGTTTTGCCCGTCGTCAACAATCGCAGCGGTGACCTTTTTGGCAACGCAATAGTGATCAGAAATGGCATTCATGCGCAGATCATCCGACAAGATGAGCCCATCGAATTTCAATTCTTTACGCAAATAATCCTTCAATACTGTGACACTCAAAGTCGCGGGAGCAAGTGGTTCGATACTTTTGCAAATCACGTGTGCCGTCATGATCATGGGAATGCTGCCGGCATCGATGAGCTTGCGGAACGGCAGCCACTCGCGTGATCGAAGCAAATCAAGACTCACATCTGTCGTTGCAAAGCCTTTGTGCGAGTCGGAGTCTGTGTGTCCATGACCAGGAAAATGTTTTGCACAGCTCAACAAACCTGAACCCATAATCTCATCAGACACCACCTGCGCGCAGCGCGCGACAGTTTCTGCATCCGGACTGAATGAGCGGTCACCGATCGCCGGATTGTCGGCACGGGTGAGCACATCCACCACGGGCGCAATCAAGCAATCAATGCCGACAGCCTTTGCCGTCGCCGCCTGAAGAATGACCTGCGAGCGCAGATCGTTCTCGCGCTCGGGAGCTGAAAACGCAGCTGCCGGTTCGACCCGTGGAAACGGAGCCGGCATGCGGTAAACCCTCCCACCCTCTTCGTCGATCGCAATGACCGCGCCAAGTGGTTGATGATCGGCTTTTGTGAGTTCGTGAATTTCTGCGCACAGCTTGCGTGTCTGGGCCAAAGTCTTCAGGCTCCGCCGGAACAAGACAACCCCACTGGGTTTATACAATAACAACAAATTCTTTTCTTCCGGGCTGATTTCGGGGCCCGCCAAAGATGGCCACACAAACAATCCGGCCTGCTGCTCGAGCGACAAATTTTCAAGCGCATTAATCGAGTTGATTTTCGACCTGCCTGTCGACTTGCTTGATTGCACAGGTTGCACAGTCATGCCCATCACCTTATCCTACGGTGCACAATTTCAATCGAACGAGGGTAACATGGCAGAACTCATTCTGGCTATCGACCAAGGCACCACTGGTTCAAGCGCGGCATTTTTTCTTGCGGACTCCCTCGAAATGCTCGCGCACCAAAAAATCGAATTCCCACAAATATTCCCACAACCTGGTTGGGTTGAGCACAACCCGGATGACATCTGGAAAAGCGTGCTCACAGCCATCGAAAAAAGCTGGAGCCAATTGCAGGGCAAACACCCCAAAGCGCGCAAGGAGGACATCATTTCGATTGGTGTCACCAACCAACGTGAAACCTGTGTGGCCTGGCATCGCACCAGCGGAGAAACCGCGGGCAATGCTTTGGTGTGGCAAGACCGACGCACCGCAGAACGCTGCCTTGGGCTGCGCGAAAGCAACTGGAACGACAAAATCCGCCAGCGCACAGGACTCGTTTGCGACCCATATTTCAGCGGCACCAAAATGGAATGGCTGATGAAGAACCGTCCTCAACTGCTGCAATGGAATGCCACAAACAATCTGTGTTTGGGAACCATCGACAGTTTCCTGATTTTCAAACTCAGCAATCATGAGTCATTCACAACCGATCCCACCAATGCCTCAAGAACTCTCTTGTTCAACCTCAAGACCGGCAATTGGGACGATGAACTCCTTGGTTTGTTTGGCGTACCCAAGAGTGCGCTTGCAAAAATTATTCCCAGCTGCGGAACATTCGGCAAGACCCGTGGATTGTCTGTTCTGCCCGACAATATTCCCATCACTGGGGTACTAGGAGATCAGCAGGCAGCACTTTTCGGCCAAGGCTGCACCACCAGTGGTGAAGCAAAAATCACATATGGAACAGGCGCATTTCTATTGATGAACACTGGCGAAAAGGCGGTTCCCAGCCACTCAGGACTGCTCACCACCGTGGCGTTCGGCCACAGCGATGGCAAGATGAGCTATGCACTCGAAGGCGCAGCGTTCATTGCTGGAGCTGCAGTGCAATATTTGCGCGACCAATTTGGATGGATCAAGGCTGCTTCGGAAATCGAAGCGCTGGCGAATCAGGACGCGCGTGATCCAAACGTGCTTTTTGTGCCTGCCTTGGCAGGACTTGGCGCCCCCTTCTGGAACCCTCACGCAAAGGGTGCCCTTTTTGGTTTGTCGCGCGGAACCAGCAAATCCCAAGTCGCGCGTGCCGTGGTCGAAAGCATTGCACTGCAAAACGCACAATTACTCGAACTGATGCAAAAAGACTCGGGCCTGAAAATCTCAAAGGTCGGTGTTGATGGCGGTGCAGCACAAAACAATGACCTCATGCAGTTCCAGGCTGATTCGCTGCAAACAACATTGGTGCGACCCACCAACTTTGAAACAACGGCACGTGGAGCGGCTGCTGCGGCCTTGAAGGGGTTGCGACCTCAGAGCACCCTCCCCCAGCCAACACCGGAAACAACATTCCAACCCAAACTGGATGCAAACAGTGCCCAGCAGATGAATTCGCGTTGGCAGGCAGCCGCTCGCTGCGTGGACGAGTTCCACAAATCATTGCAGTGAGCGTCAATTATCCGGAACAAATTCCACCCCCGTGATGTTACCATTTCAGGTGACTGGTCGATCACCATCGACCCACTCAAAAGCCAGATACCAGGGAAGAACACTTTAAATGAATCAAAATTTGAAGAACTCAATTCCCCTTGGTTTTCTGGGCGGAGGCCACTGGGAGGTCGTCGCACCCTTGTCGCGCGACCAGTGGGTTTCGGAGTTTCATTCCGTCCAAACAATCAACAAAGAAAAAAGAGAGTTTCTGCTGCGGATTTTCAAAACCGCCGGAACGCCTCTGGCCAACGGAACGGCTCGGCAAAAGCTCATCGAGCAAGGACGAGCTCTGGCCAACATTGCTCACCCCAACCTTGCACGCATTGTGGCAATCGAAGATCACGAAGATGGTATTGTCATTGCAGAAGAATTCTGTTCCGCGGTCACACTAACAGAGCAACTGCATCGCCGAGAATCGCTTGGTGAAACGTCAACTGAAATGGCACTTAGATGTAGTGAATTTGCTATCGCCTTGTCGCGCGGCTTGGAATGCATACATCAATTGGGTTTCGGATGTGGAGGATTGACTCCTGGCCGCATTCGATTTCGAAACAGCGACTGGTCGCAACCTGTCATTTCCTGGTTTGGCGACACCCAGGCAATTTCGCCTGGGGTTGGAGCCGGTTCTGCGGTTGAAGCTTGGCAAAAGAGTCTTCCCTTCTTGCCGCCCGAATGCTTCGGCTATGCAAATGCAAACAACCCTTTTTCAACCGATCTCTATTCCATCGGTGCGCTGTTTTATCAGATTGCAACCGGACGACCACCCGTTCAAGGCGATTCGGTTAAAAAACTCATGAGCGGCATTTGCAGCCAGGTTCCTGCTCTCATCTCGGATGAATTCGCTGAATTTCCTCAACCACTGAGCCTGATAATAGCCCGATTGCTGAGAAAATCTCCACAGGTTCGATATCAAACCGCAAACGGTTTGGCGGGCGATCTTGAGCGTTGCCGCGACTGTCTTGCAACCAACCAACACATTCCTGCTTTTGCGCTAGGACGACACGACTCCTTCCGTGAGCTCAACACTGGAGTTGAATTTGTTGGTCGCGGGAGCGAACTGGAAAAGATTCTCAAAGCGATTGAGATTGCATCGTCAAGCACAGCCCAATTTGTGACAATCGGCGCGCGATCGGGAATTGGAAAGAGTCGGCTTGCAAGTGAAACTTTGCGCCACACCGAGTCACTTGGAATGCCGGTCTTTTCGACCAAATATTCCAAGTTTGAACGCAACGTGCCGCTCAGTGGTTTTTTGCGGGTTCTTGAAACACATTCGCAATGGCTGAAAAAGCTCGACCCCGTTCAACTGGCGCGTTGGCAAGAAAAGGTTGTGGGTGAGTTGGGGCAATGGGGAAGACTGCTTCTGAAGCGGATACCTTTCTACGATAATCTGCTCCCCGATTTTCCTGCGTTGCCATCCAATCTGCGCTTGGATGAAGAGGAAGAATTCTTTACCGAGACTTTTGCAAAATTCGTCTTGACGCTTGAACCCCAAGAAAAAAGTTACGTCTTGTATTTCGACGATATCCAGTGGGCCGATGAGATGAGCCTCAGGGTGTTCCACAAGCTGACCATTTTGATGGAAAAAAATCACAACTCAAAGGGCGCATTTCTGTTGGCCACCTATCGTTCTGAGGAGGTTGCGGAAGATGATTTTCTTTATCACTCCGTTCTCAAGTCAATACCGGAACGAAATTGTATTACCCTTGGCCCGCTGAGCCGTGAGGAATGTAGCGAGTTCATTAAAAATCTTCTCGATGAAGAAGAAACGGATATCAGCAAAATTCAAACAATTGCCTTTCAATTGACAGAAGGAAACCCGCTCCACATTCTTGAACTCACCGGCGCCGTGCTCAAAAACGGCGCTTTCCACCGAGATTCTGCTTCTGGTCGCTGGCAGATCGACGACAACAAACTTGCAGCCACAGACATCGACGGCAACTTCAATGATTTGCTGAACAGACGCCTGAAGACACTCAGCCCGCAAGCTTTGGACGTTATTACGACGATAGCTGCCGTGGGCTCTGTGATTTCCAGGTCTGCCCTCGCACTTCTCTTGGAAAGAAAATTGTTGCGCATGGAGGACCAAGCCGCCCAATGGTTTCCTCCGGGCATCGAGATTCTTGAAAAAGCACTCGAAATTTTGCTCGACGAGCTTTCCCGCGAACATCTTATTGCCTTGCGAGCAGACACCATTGGAATCGTTCACGACCGCATCCGCGAGTCGGCATATCCTTTGATCTCAGAGGAAGACAGACGAGCTCTCCATCAAGACTTTGGAGAATTCATCGGCAAACAGAATCTTGAAATCCGTGACACTTCAAAGTCGAAAGAATTTTTCGAAGCGGGTTTCCACATTCTTCGTGGCCGCCCGGAACTCAACCCTGAATTGTCAAGACAGATCCTGTACAAGGCCGGCCAACATGCAATGAACGTGTTTTCATATGGCCATGCCGAAGAATTTCTGAGAGTCGCAAGCACATTGTTGGAGAAAACCCCAGAGAAATTTGGGCAAAAAAGCTCCGAATTTGCCGAGTGGCTGGATGTTCGTGAACTGCATGCCGATGCTCAGGCATTGGCAGAGAAAATTCAGGAATCGGTCGAAAGCTACCGTGAAATTCTAAAGTGGACCCCCGACAAATTTAGAAGTGCACTTCTGCAAAGCAAGCTATCGCACTCTTGCTTCCAACTTTTCCAATACTCAGCCGCAATGGAAGCCGGAATCAGTGGACTGAAAAATGTTGGGGAGAGTTTTCCAAAATCACAAACGGCCGCGCTGCTGAGTCTCCTGTTTTCAATACCTTTGCTGCTTCTGACTCTGGCCTGGTATCGCTTCTTTGCAACTCCCGACAAAGTTGTCAGTTCATTGGATGACGAGATCCGCTGGCGACTCAGGGTCAATATCGTTCTTCCTGTGTTTTTTATTCGACCCGCTTTTGCACTTGCCCACATGATACCGCTGACACGGCGCGCACTTGCCTACAAACCCAACGCGAACACGGCGGCTCTTTTTGCATACTGGGGAGCCATCATTGCTGTCTTTGGCTTTTCCCGTGCAAGTCAGGCATGCCACCGCCGTGCCCAGGCTTATTTCGACAGGCATCCCAGCCCGGTGATGGAATTGTTCATCATGTTCACTTCTGCCTATCTTCACGACTTCCCTCGGGGTGAACTTGAAATTGCCGGAGAGAAGCTTCAACAGGCGACCCGGTCTGCAATCTTGATTGGTGATTCATTTTG
>JBDLRR010000032.1:0-5147 GCA_039799985.1 Pseudomonadota bacterium
ACGATTAATAACCGCCTGATACCGCAGCACTGAGGGACTGGGAACCATACATTTGTCGTGTATGGAAACTTTTTACCTGCCTCGCAGGAATTCGGCAAGGGGTCGGAAAGAAAAGTTGAAAGAAGCTTGAAGAACGCAGATTTTAAGCGGTTCTTTTGGAGGGGCGGAAGAATCCGAATGTCTTGTTTCGAGACATTCGGACTCGCTCTGCACGATTAAAGTCCATCGCTCGTCGGGAGCTCCATCCGGACGGATGATGAACTGGTTGGAAGTGATGTGTCTGGCTCGGCCCGAATCACCAGAACAGCGCGCCTCTCACCCAGTTCAGTCGATGTTTTCAGCGTGTTGTTGGTTTCTGTGTCCATGTTGGCAAGAGGGAACAGTTCAATATCTTGGTCCACCACCATAATATCCTGGTCCGCTACCGAATCCTCGGCAGAGGCGGTAAAGTCATCAGCAGAGGCGGTAAAGTCATCAGCAGAGGCTGCTACCGGCCCGGCCAATACAAGAGCAATCAAAGCGAGTGTGAACCTCATACAAACAATTCCTCCCAGAACTCAGAGTCGGATAATTTTAAGAAAACTTAAAAAATCGAAATTACCCATTCAAAACAAGTAATTTACCATTTCACCTGAGTTACTGGAAAACCATTCAGACTCATTCAACCACAGAAGGCTTTGACGATATTGACGATGGTTTTTGCTCCGAATGCGTTTGCGCCACGTCCTCGCAGATAAGTGGTGTTGCGCCCGTTCCAGGCCATGTTTGCAATATCGAGATGAATCCAAGGCGTTTTGGCGGGCACGAACTCTTTGAGGAAGGCCGCCGCATACATTGTTGGTGCACCGCTGCTCCATTTGTTGTGGAGGTTTGTATAGTCGGCGACGTCGCTCTTGAGATCATCGATGGCCTCTTCGATGATTTCAAGATGAACGAATTTTTCGCCCGCCTCGCGTCCGGCAGTTCGTACAAGTGGAACAAGTGAATCCTCATTCGTGCACATGACAGCCGCCAGGTTGTTGGCAATCGATGTTGTGCCGCCTGTGAGAGTTGCGATGTCGATGATGAGATCGGGTTTGAATGAACCTGCGTAGCTCAGAGCGTCGGCGAGAATCAGCCGACCTTCTGCATCGGTATTGTAGACTTCAATCAATTTGCCATTGTGTGCACGGTAAACGTCACCCGGACGCTGTGCGTTTTCGCTGACCATGTTTTCGGCCAATGGAAGAATCCCAATCAGTCGCACTTGAGGCAGTTGCTGGGCCAATATTTCAAGCGCGGCAATCGTGTTGGCCGCACCGCACATGTCATATTTCATTTCGTTGTGATGCTGCTTGCCCTTTATTGAGTATCCGCCGGTGTCGAAAGTGATGCCTTTGCCAATCACCACGATGGTTTTCTGCGGCTTTTTGGGTTCAGAGTCGAAGGTCACGAGCCGCGGGCGATTTTTACTTCCTTGTGCAACTGCGAGAATGCCGCCGAAACCTTGCGCAGAAAGTTCTTTTTCGGTGTTGATGGTGATCTGTCCGAGATTTGCCAGACGTTCCTCGGCGTAATTTGCCAACACTTGTGGCGTAAGAAAGTTGCCGGGAAGATCGCCAAGGTAACGAGCGTAATTGAGAGTCTGACCGCGGCGGATCCCTTCGTCCAAAGCATTTTCAATCACCTTTGAGGGGACGACTTTTGTCAGCGCCGTGGGCAATTTGAGATTTACGTTGAGATTTTTTTCCTCAGACTCAATGCGAGCCGAGTAACAGCTCAATTCGAGTGTTTCTCCGAATGTGCTCAGCAGAACGTCAACAGGAGTGGATTTGATAATGGATGGAGACAAGTCCCAGTAGATGCTGATTTCACGTGTTCCGGTGTTGTCTGCATCTGCAACAATCGTCCCTACAGCCTTGCGCAGACTGTTGAGCAGAAGTTCAGGTTGCGAGTCGTCGAAAAACTGGCAATCGCACAACACTCCAGCCGTGGTTTCAACCTTCAAACGCCCTTTGAGCTCCATAACCGAAGGGGCGACTCCAAAGTAATCGGGCGGAGTTACAGGTGAACCCAAAAAGTAACAAAACCTCCCCGAAGGCTCGTCGCCCTGTTCCCAATGAAGATTCTTGAGTCGCTCGTGGGGAGATTTTTCGAAGAGTTGACGCATGTGGAGGACCTCGCTGTGCTGGGACAACTTTTGCTGTACACTGTCGATCATAAACGTTCGGTTGAAAGACTCAAACTCTGACCTGGAGGCTGGCGATGTTGGGCCACCGTGATCTCGATAATACTGTGGGTGTGCTTTTTGGCGGTAGATCCTCCGAGCATGAGATTTCGCTGCGATCTGCGGTTTTTGTGCTCAAGCAAATGCCCAGTCGGTTTCGCATCGTGCCTATCGGATTGCGACGTGATGGTTCATGTTTGAGTCTTGAGGGAACTTTTTCCAGCGAAGATTTCAAAGACGTTGAGCCTGCAGACCTCGCTGAATTTCTTGCTGGCCGCAGGATGCGCACTCTTCCCAAGGCCAATCCAGTAGAAAGTTTGATTCTGCCGTTTCGCACTGAGACATTGTCAACGCTGCCCGAATACCAGGTGCGCTTGTTGAATCTTGAGTGTGGTGTGTTTTTCCCGGTGTTGCATGGTCCCAACGGAGAAGATGGACGCTTGCAAGGTGTCTTTGAAATGGCCGAGGTCGCTTATGTGGGTTGCGATATCCGCGCGAGTGTCATTGGCATCGACAAGCACCTTCAGAAATTGATTGCCCGGCAGCAGGGCGTTCCGGTTGCCAAGTATGAGCTCATTGAGCTGGAGGATTGGCAGGCCAATGCTTCCCGGGTGATTGAGCGGGTTCGCAACAGCATTGGTTTTCCTTGTTTTGTGAAGCCCAATTCGCTGGGCTCTGCGGTTGGCGTGAACCGTGCGAAAGACGAGGGTGAGCTGTCCCGCTATATTCACGACGCATTGGCTTTCGACGACAAGGCTTTGGTTGAGGAGCCGATGACGGGGACCGAAGTGGAGTGTGCCTTTCTGGGTACAGGGGTGCATCCGAAAATCACGATTGCTGGGGAAATCGCCCCCAAAGATTTCTATTCCTACGAGGCCAAGTACCAGGTTGCCGATGGCGCGGACCAGTTTATTCCGGCCCGTCTTGATGCGGCTCGAATGGAGGAGCTGAGGGGCCATGCCGCGAAGCTCGCCAGGGCTTTTTCATTGAGTGGGCTTTCCAGGCTGGATTTTTGGAATTGCCACAAAACGGGTCGGTTTGTGTTCAATGAGGTCAACACTCTCCCGGGTCTCACCTCTATCAGTATGTTCCCCAAGTTGTGGGAGCATGAAGGCGTTCTTGGGCCACAGTGGATCAGCGAGTTGATTGAGGGCGCGAAGCTGCGTCGGACACAGATGCTCCAACGCCAGTTTGGAATCACAGCCAAATCCTGACGGCAAACCGTTGAAAAGTGGTTTGAGATCAGCTATCGAGGGCGGGTGTTTCAGGTGCCCTCCGGGTAGCCTGTTGATTTACCAAACCATCTTGTATGGAAGACGGAAGATTTATGGCTGCGACTGGCAAAGACCTCTCCATTGTTCGCAATATCGGTATTTCGGCCCACATCGACTCGGGTAAAACGACTCTTTCCGAGCGCATCCTGTTCTACACGGGCAAGATCCACAAAATCGAAGAAGTGAAGGGCAAGTCCGGCGTCGGCGCGACCATGGACTTCATGGAACTTGAGCGTGAGAAGGGCATTACGATTCAGTCGGCTGCGACCTTCTGCCAGTGGAATCAGTACGAAATCAACCTCATCGACACTCCCGGACACGTGGACTTCACGGTTGAAGTGGAGCGTGCTCTTCGCGTTCTCGACGGTGCAGTTCTTGTTCTTTGCTCGGTTGCCGGCGTGCAGTCGCAGTCAATTACGGTCGACCGCCAGATGCGTCGTTACAACGTTCCGCGCATCGCATTCATCAACAAGATGGACCGCGCTGGTGCGAATCCCTACCGCGTTTGTGAACAACTCCGTGAAAAACTCAATCACAATGCATGGATGGTGAACATCCCGATTGGTGCAGAAGACCAGTTCAAGGGTATCGTCGACCTCATCACCATGAAGGCTAACTATTTCGACGGATCAAACGGCGAGAAGATCCGCGTTGAAGAAATTCCTGCGGACATGGTCGACTTGGCTCACACCAAGCGTAACGACCTCCTTGGCGCTTTGGCTGATTTCGACGACAACCTTGCCGAAAAATATCTTGCTGAAGAAGAAATCAGCGAGCAGGAAATGCGCACTGTTCTCCGCAAGGCAACGTTGTCGCTCAACTTCACTCCTGTGATGTGCGGTTCGGCCTTCAAAAACAAGGGCGTCCAGAACCTTCTCGACGCTGTTGGTTACTACCTGCCCAACCCAACGGAAGTTGAAAATACTGCATTCGACCAGGACAAAAACGAAGAGAAGTTCGTTATCAAGAACGACCCCAAGGGTCCTCTGGCGATGCTCGCGTTTAAACTTGAAGATGGACGCTTTGGTCAGCTGACTTATATGCGCGTCTACTCTGGAACCATCCGCAAGGGTGATACCATCCTCAACGTCAACAACGACAAAAAAGTCAAAGTGCCACGCCTGGTCCGCATGAACGCCAACGAAATGATTGACGTTGAGGAAGCAGTCGCTGGTGACATTATTGCGATGTTTGGTGTTGAATGTGCCTCGGGTGAAAGCTTCACCGACGGCAACGTGCGCTTCACTATGTCGTCTATTTTCGTGCCGAACGCGGTGATCTCGCTCGCCGTTGCACCAAAAGACAAGTCGGCTCAGACCAACTTCTCAAAAGCGCTCAACCGCTTCACCAAAGAAGATCCAACCTTCCGCGTCCACCGTGACGAGGAGTCCGCAGAAACGATCATCTCGGGAATGGGTGAGCTTCATCTGGAAATCTACGTTGAGCGTATGAAGCGTGAGTTTGCCTGCGAATGTATCGTCGGTAAGCCACAGGTGAACTTCCGCGAAACGATTGGTGGCCGTGCAGAAATCAACTACACGCACAAAAAGCAATCGGGTGGTTCGGGTCAGTTTGCGCGTATTGTTGGCTTCATGGAACCCATGCAGCCAGACGAAGCCGGAAACATCAAGCCTTATGAATTCGCTGACGAGACCGTCGGTGGTTCA
>JBDLRR010000033.1:0-5668 GCA_039799985.1 Pseudomonadota bacterium
TGCTGATAGCGGCGGGGAAATACCGGATCCCATTCCGAACTCCGAAGTCAAGCCCGCCTGCGGCAATGGTACTGCAGTTTTAACTGTGGGAGAGTAGCTCGGTGCAGCCTTTTTATTTCGAATCCCCGAGAGAGAAATCTCTCGGGGATTTTTCGTTCAAGTCGTTCTTCAATGCCGACCGGCGTTTTCGGATTCAGACTTACGCACTGCAATAAGCCAAATCATCACACCGAAAACTGCCTTCGCAACAAGGTCCGCTATTGTGTAACCAATCTGTATAATAGTCTGCGCATCGGCGCCCGAAATTTTGATGTACGGAGCCATAAAAACAATCGGATAAAAGCCCCACGAAGCAAGTGTCAACAGACGAGCCGTTTTGATCAGCTCGCGAACATTCTCTGGTTGACGCTCTATTGATTCGCCCAGGCCCTTGTAGAGTTCCCAAATAATATAAAGAAACGGAAGGGCTGAAAGCGTTCCCCAGAGTGCACGTGTGGGAATATCGGAGGCTATCTCACCGGGGTAACCAAGGATGATCATGAGTGCAGCTGCGAAGCCCAATTTCTTTGCTTTGCTCACCGACTCCTCTTGGCTCAAACGCATCACAAGCACGAGTTCAATGAGAAGTAGTGGAACGGTCAGAAGCCAATCCACGTATCGGTACGCATCGTTGAATCCTGCCTCAGTTGCCGTCACCACCCCGTTTTTGACTTGATATGCAGCTTCCCAGCTCTCGTAAATTCTAAAGTAGTGATAAGTCGCAATTGCACAGACGAGTCCCGAAATGGTGACCGCTGTTTTGTAATTGTGCGAAACCTGCGATCGACCCAACCACAAAAACAAAGTGGCTGCACCCATTGCAGCCAGGGCAAACGAGAACGCGTTGAAAATTAATGAATGCTGAAAAACACTAAGCATCTCCATGAAACCTCCTCCGCAGAGTATATTGGTGTTGGGAAGGAACAGACCTCAATTTTGCTGTTCACGGTTACGAATTCTAAAATCCTCACTGAAAAAGAAATTCTTTCTTCCCAACGAACACATCCGAGTGTCTGCGTTTTTCAAGGTCACTTGGACTATTGAGGGTGTCGGTGCATCGTCAAATTAGTTAAGTCAGGATTTCTTCAATGATACTCCGAAGTCTAAAGTCCTGATTGAGACCAAATAAATTGGATGCTGTTTTTGTCCGTGAAACGGAAGCGTTATGGTAATTAAATGTTCATCATTTCAGTTATTTATATAATTATAATGATTATCTGCCCCAACATCGGCATCAAAAAAAAATAAAAAAGTAACAAGAGAAATCTTGTTTCACTCCATTGTTCATCTTGACCTGAATCATCAATTCGCACTTACGAAAGATGGTCTTGGTTTCCGTTTTTGAAATAAAACTGATCAAAATGCTTTGAGAGTCTGCTCCAACCAGGAGATTCCAGACGTCCCTTCTCCTGAGATACGAACTGCTGGCAATGAGAATTGACCGGTCGCGACGGATTCTTTTGTACTCGTTTGGAATATGATGGTTGAGGCAGGACCAACGGTTGGCGATGAAGTCATTATCGTGCTCAATCTTCAGGCCGCAGCTGCAAACGGTCAGGCCAAGAAATAGGAGTGGGGTGTGGCCTCCTGTTTATAAGATTATTCTTACAATGACATGGGGAATCCTTGAATGAATCAAACATGTCCAACAATCTTTGTTTCGCACGGTGGTGGACCCTGTTTTTGGATGAATTGGAATCCCCCGAATCTCTTCTCGGGTTTGCGGAAGTTTTTTGAGGATCTTCCGAGTCAATTGATTGCCAAGCCCACTGCTATTGTTGTTGTTTCAGCGCATTGGGAAGAGAGCGTTTTTACCGTTCAATCGACTCCAATGCCCAAAATGATCTACGATTATTTTGGATTTCCGTCAGAGACATATCAAATCAACTATCCTGCACTGGGTTCACCAGGACTGGCTGAACAAATTTCAGTCCTTCTAAAGAAAA
Organism: Pseudomonadota bacterium; assembly: GCA_039799985.1. GTDB lineage: Bacteria > Bdellovibrionota_B > Oligoflexia > Silvanigrellales > Silvanigrellaceae > RFOM01. The sequence goes on from JBDLRR010000033.1 coordinate 1,986, forward strand.
GCAATATTCAACATGTGCTGGATTCAAATCGTGGTTTCGATCACGGAGTTTACGTTCCGCTCTTGATCGCGTTTCCAGAAGCCGACATTCCGGTGTTGCAGATTTCTCTTAAAGCTGATCTCGATCCTCTTGCACATTTCAAGCTAGGTCAGGTTTTGCGACCTCTGCGTGATCAGAACGTCCTGATTCTTGGCAGCGGGTTCAGCTATCACAACCTGCGAGGAATACCTGATCAGAAGGGTGTCTCACATGTTTTTGACAAATGGCTCTCTGATACCCTGTGCCTTCTACCGGCCGAGGCGCGGAATCAACGATTGTTGCAATGGAGTTCGGCGCCTCAAGCACGGCTGGCTCATCCGCGCGAAGAGCATCTTATTCCACTTTTGGTTTGCGCGGGTGCCGGTGAATCACAGCATTGTGAGAAGATATATTCCGAAAATCTGCCTTCATGGAATGTCCTGACGTCATGCTTTCGTTTTGGTTGAATGCTCGTTTCGTGCATCAGAGAAATTGAAATGCAGATCAGCAGTGGCTAAAAAAAACGGGACAGGCTCTAAACCTGTCCCGTTCTTGGTTCATAAGAAATAATAATTATTTCTTGGCCGATTTTGCAGGAATGTAATCCGCTTTTTTGTCTGAAATCAAAAGAAGCACGCAGTCAGCGCCTTCTTTACACTTGTCATTGTGGTCATTTTTGCCAGGTTGCATCACATAAGAACCTGGAGCCAGTTCGACTGGAGTGCCTTCTTCCCAGTGCAACCATGTGCCCGAAATCAAAACGCCATGGTATGGGGCAGCGTGAGAGTGCATGCCAGCTTCAAATCCGCCAGGGAGCTTGAGGTAGCGGCCATGAGCGCCCTTGGTTTGGTCGCCCCAGAGATCCGCAGTCTTGAGCGGTGTGCCTTGAACGTCTTTCCAAGCCACTTCGCTGTAAGGAATAATTTTGAGTTGGGACTTGCCTTTGGCAAATGCCGAAGCAGAAGCAAAAAGCGAAACAGCAGCAGCGCAAACAAACAATGACTTCTTCAAGAACATGAGACCTCCTTGGAACGATTTGACTGTTTAAAAGCCCTTACAGGGTTAAAAAAACGGTGTTGAAGTTCAAGTGAAGTGTGTCAATCGAGCGACCAGAAAATTTTGCTGCGCTGTAAATCGAGATTTTAAGAAGGATCGTATGTTTGAAAGGCAATCGCATCTCGATTCTTCGCGACTGCGTCATTCGGTCGAGTTCCGCTTGAGCATTCCAATCCGTCAGCAAGATTGATACTTTGGAATTGTCACAAAGACAAAGACAAAGACAAAGATACTAAACCCTGAATGGAGTTTCCATGGTGTTGAATTCTGTTGTTGCATCCTTGGCGGCAATTGGCAGCACGCAAGCACAGTCGATTTGCGGCCAGGATGAACGCCAGCCTTCGTTTGCACGCGGAGTCGGAGTTGTCGAACGCAAGGATCCTGAAAAGAATCCTGGATTTTGCACAATCACATTGATTGACGATGCCTGTGCACTGACGGCTGGACACTGCCTGCATGTGCTCGAAAGGGCAACTTTCTATCTGGACAATGAAGAGAATCAGATGTCGAAGGCTGAGAGCTACGAGGTTGACAAGGCATCTATTCGGGCGTTGCAAACACGTATCGGGAATGACTGGGCTGTTGTGCGTTTGAAACCAAATTCCACCACAAGCTTGTTGCCTGGCAAAGTGCACGGTTTTGTTGAACCGCAGATCACACCAGTGGAGCTCCCTGCTGGTGAGATTGAAGTTCATGCCGTGGAGCGCAAAGTCGCAAAGACATTCGAGCGGTACTCTGCCCGGGGGCAAATTCTCGCAACAGACAACAGCATTCTATTTCATGACTTGGACACCGTTCCTGGTGGCAGTGGAGCATTGATTGTTGATCCAGCCAATGGAAAGGCATTTGCCATCCACACCCACGGTGGCTGCGAAACCATGAAAAACAACAAAGGTACGATCATTGCCAGAGTTCCATTTTTGGTGAGAGCTATCAAGGAATGCCGGCAGATGTCGCAATGAATAGCTTTTGCAAGCGTGTTGAGAAAATCAGAGTTGATGAATCAGGTTCGAAAATTTAGCCAATTATTTGCAGGATGCCACAGGTGCATTTCCTCTGTTGAACGTGGTTTGCGTCCCACCGCCCGTTGAAGATCCCTCTTCTGAAGTGGCGTCGGGGAGTGCCAGAATGGACGACCCTCCCGACGTTTCTTCACCATCAACAGAATAAAGTGTTGCGATGGGCACTCCATCCAGCATGACGATGGATCCGCTGTCGCCTTTCAGGAAGCGGGCTTGGGTTTCATTGATTGGCAATGAAAACAAAAGAGCACCGGTTTGTTCAAAAGTGTCAAAACCAAACAACTCATTTGTGACTGTCGCCAGGGGAATGCGCAGGTGTTTCAAAAGAGGGGTCGTCAGGTCAGACAGCACATTTCCAAAACCCAGGTCTTCGCTGATTCCAAAACTAGAGACCAGGTTGAATCTAGCAAGGCGCTGCTTTTTGTCGACGCTTTCCATCGCAGCGTCATAAATTGCTTTGGAGTATTTCTGGGCAGCGTCAACAGTCATGTCTGCCATCATGTGAGACCACGGTCTGTCACGGTTCCAAAAGTGGTCGGGGCTGAATTTGGCACCGCCCGGACAATACTCATGTGGCCTGTTTTCAAGGATGGGAAGAGTGTCAACAACGCCTGTATCGGGGTTGTATTTGCGGAGTTGTCGATGACAGGTGACGTTGACGTTGCTGATGTCGACCCGCGGTGATTTGTAGGCTCCAAGATTGATGGCTTGCCAGCTTGTGTTGGGTGTGGGTGGGATTGCGTCCTGGCCAACCACCGTTTCGGGCGTCATGAAGCTGGATTCTTCGGGATGCGGAAGCGAAAAGACTTCGCGATTGAGAGTTTCAATGACCAGAACATCGTCTGAAAAGAATGGAAAGACATTGCGCGCAAAGGAACTCATGAATTGACGGACGCGGTTGCCATCATGAATGATCCATTCGGATTGGGATGTGATGTTCATCCGGCGCATGAAAGTGGTTCTTTGTTCTGTCAGTCTTGATTCTGTTGCTGCTGATTTGGGAGAATTTGCGAGGGCGGAAACAAGAGTTTTGCTTTTTTCGGAATCAGCCTCGGGCAAGTCCACGTCGAGATAAATCAAGTCAAAAATACTGAAGCACAAGGAATGACGGTTGTCGGCATCTTGGCTCCAGCGAAGATTTTCACAAGAAACTCGCGGACTCAACACGGCGCTGCTGCCCTCAACCAACATGTTGCGCCGATCGAAGGATTTGTAGAGTCGCTCTCTTTCCGCAATCAAGCTTCCGCCCGCCAATAAGTCGTACGCCTTGCGCATGGCTTTGCCCTTTGCCAGAACTTCATGGTCGAGTTTCCATTTGTAATAGAAACCCGATGAAGAAGCGTTGTCGCGCAGAGCCAGAGTCAGCGAAGTCACGAGGAGTGGCTTGATGCAATGGGAGGCTGTCCACAATCTTAACTTTGGAGGTTGTTGTTGCAGCAGTTCAATCGCCACGTTGCACTGTTTCTGGACTTCGTCGCTTGCCATCGTGTCACGGATCTTGGCAATGTCCTGATTGAGGTGTGTTGTCAGCAAGATGCCAGAGTTCGAATCAACAACCCCTGAAAAATTAATTGCCTCGGTCTTGAT
>JBDLRR010000034.1:0-8087 GCA_039799985.1 Pseudomonadota bacterium
CCCTAGGTTTTATATATCTCAGCAGAACCTATGCCGGTGGCAATTCTTATGCCTGGTTCTGCTCGGGGTCACACCAAATAACCGGCATGGAGAATTATCATGGCAGTTGACGTTCAACTGAAAGACCTGCTCGACGCAGGCGTGCACTTCGGTCACCAGGTTCGCCGTTGGAATCCCAAAATGCGTCCGTTCATCTACGGCGAGCGTAACGGAATCCACATCATCGACCTGCAGAAAACGCAAAAGCTTTTCAAGAACGCGCTGAACGCTATCGAGAATACTGTTGCTGAAGGCGGAAGTGTTCTTTTCGTTGCAACCAAGAAGCAAGCTCAAGACATCATCAAGGAAGAATCCGATCGCGCTGGTATCTTCCACGTTCATCACCGTTGGCTCGGTGGCATGTTGACCAACTTTGCAACGGTCAAGACCAGCATCACCAAGCTCAAGAAGATCGAGAAGATGTCAACCGACGGAACTTATGAGTCGATCACAAAGAAGGAAGTCTCCCTCAAGGAGCGTCTGCGTTTGAAGCTCGACCGTTCGCTTGGCGGGATCAAAAACATGAACGGTCTGCCTTCCATCATGGTCGTCATTGACGCCAAGAAAGAAGCAACTGCAATCGCAGAAGCAAACCGCCTCGGTATCCCTGTGGTCGCTATCACAGATACCAACTCTGACCCATCGAATGTAGACTTCGTGATTCCAGGAAACGACGACAGCCTCAAGGCGATCAAGCTTTACGCAACTCTCGTTGCCGACGCGACCATCGCTGGCAAGCAACGCCGCAAATCAGACATCGTTCGCGAAGACGCTGCCATCAGCGGCGACACTGGCCGCGCTGGAGTCAAGGTCAAGCGTTTGCGCTCACGCGACGGTGAAGAAGACGGTGAAGGCTCTGCAAATTGAGCAGTGCCTTCTCGAAACTTCCAATCCTCGTCCAAAGAATTTTCGATTGAATCAGGAGAACAACAAATGGCAGCAGTAACAGCTCAAATGGTGAAGGAACTCCGCGAAGCAACCGGCGCAGGCATGACCGACTGCAAGAAAGCCCTCGACGAAGCTCAAGGCGATATGGATGCAGCTCTCAAGGTTCTGCGTGAACGCGGACTCGCTGCAGCAGCCAAGAAGTCATCGCGCGCAGCAAGCGAAGGTGTTGTTTCGGCAGTGATCACCAACGACCTCGGCAAGGGATACCTCGTTGAAGTCAACTGCGAAACCGACTTCGTGACCCGTAACGAAGAATTCCAGGCTTTTGTGGCCAACCTCCAGACGATCATCCTCAGCAACAACCCTTCATCACTCGAAGCTCTCACAGCAGCTGGTTACGTGACGGGTGGTTCGGTTGCTGAAGCAACCACAAACCTTGTTGCCAAAATTGGCGAAAACATCACAGTTCGTCGTTATGCGACCCTGGGTGAAGGCAAGAATGTTGTTGCTTCGTACGTTCACGGCGGCGGCAAGGTCGGCGTTTTGGTCGAACTGACTGCAGAAGGCCTGACAAGCGCTCAGCGCAGCAACCCAGCCCTGAGCGAAATCGCCAAGGACGTTGCTCTGCAAGTTGCAGCCATGAAGCCGCTCTACACCAACCGCGAGGCTGTTCCAGCCGATATCGTGAAGTCGGAAAGCGAAGTGTTCTGGACCCAATACAAGAACCAGGGCAAGCCTGAAGCTGCTCTGCCAAAGATTGTCTCCAGCCGCATGGATACCTGGCACAAGGAAAACTGCCTGACCGAACAATTGTTCGTGAAGGACGACAGCAAGACTGTTTCGGCTTACGTTGCTGATGCAGGTAAACAAGCTGGCGTTGCTGGTCTCAAGATTGCCAACTTCGTCCGTCTGGAACTCGGCCAAGGCGTCGAGAAGAAGTCCGGAGACTTCGCTGCTGAAGTTGCTCAGCAAATCGCTGCAAGCAGCAAAAACTAAAACTGACTCTCGCTCCTCTCGCTAAAAGAGGACCGAGAAAGTTTCACGGTGCGACCTATTAAAACCGCCCGCAGGCTCCTGTCTGCGGGCGGTTTTTGTTTTTCCTCGTTATTCCGATAAAATCAGACAAACAATATTGGCAGCATTCAAGGACAGGTGATGAAACCAACTGCAATTCGCAGCCGTCTCTCAATGGCTCTCGTCATAGGTGTTTGGCTGAGCAGCGCTTGCAAGCGAATCAACAACGACGACTGGACAGACTCCGACCTGCAGTCAATTGCTGCATCCATCAGCCCAGAATCACCTCCACCGCAAAATTTTCTGGCCGTTTTGATGATGCATGAGCGCGAGATTGCATTGAGAGTCATCAACGCGTGGGCGGGGCAAGTCAACGCAACAGAAGGGAAAAACCCCAGCTCGGTGCTCAATCAAGTCAGACGTCTGTTCAACCCCGACCACATGAAAAAAATCAGCTTCGAGCAGGCTATGGCGCGGGCTAAAAGCGAAGGGTCAGGAACCCACGCCTCGGCGCAATCAGAGCGTCGACCTCAAGATTCGATTTATCACGCACTCTGGAGCCGCATTGCCGACGCAGCCGGACTGACTGGATATCCGCGATCATCGAGGCACATGAAACACTACCTTGCGAATTCGGGGGCGCCTTTTCGTTACGGGCCTGCCGACGTCGCAAAGATCCTTCAGGAAACCACAAAGGTCAGCGAAATCGACGCTTCCGAAATAGACCAGAAATTTTTTGCTGAGTTCATCAAAAACAAGCTTCGTTCCAGGGGATTTGAGTTATCATACTCTGAACTTGAAATGATCACCCGGATGACTCGTCGGGAATTGGCCTTCTACATCGCGCGACTCCGCGTCTTTGGACTCCTCTCTCAGTTCACCAGACACAACGGCATCGATTCGGCCTCGCACTTGCAAAGCAAACTCCAACATCTGAACACAAAAAACTTTCCGGCAAAAGCTCCGACCGGTCGAGGGGAATGGCAGGAATACCGACCCATCGGTAAATATTATTCGCTAGAGCAATCAGAACCACAAAGTGACCTTTACTTTGCTTTGGGTTCGTTTGCAGGAATCTATTCAGCAACTCCCATCGACATCAGGTCTGAAAATGACAAGGTGAAAGCAAGATTCGCCCAGGGCATCTCGATCTACGACAAATACAACTGGGATGATGGAAAGTTTGTCACACTTTGGTCCGGCTGGTGTTGGAAGATGAATTCCGACAACTGCTTTCAAATCGAGTCCCTGACGTCGCTTACCGTCAGCGACAAATCGATTGGCAGACTGCACAAACTGGGTATTGCCCGTGAATTCGAAATTTACGGAAAAGGCGCTGTGAGTACCGTATGGGATGCGGTCAATTTTCGTGACCTTACGAACCCACAAAAAGAAAAAGTGTGGGAAGCTTTGGGCAAGACCCTGACCGAGTATCTGACGCCCGTCAGCGAAATTCCGGATTGAACAATTGAAATAAAAAATCCCGTTGCGGAACAGAATTTCGTCTGCAACGGGAGCTCATGGGTCGATTTTTATTATTTGGAATTTGCCTTCAACAGCGGGATATTTTCGAGACCGCACCCTTCAAAATAGTACGAACCATTGATCGTCTGGCCTGTGACTGGATTGAGCAGAGTCAGGTTCAAGCGCACAAAGTCTGCTCCATCACCATTTCTGAATTCAAGACTGACCAACTTGTTGAGTTCAGTTTGACCTTCGGTCGAAACCGACACCAGTTGATTTGGCGCGGCCTTCATCAAGGTGACTGTACTTCCACGCACCATTCGAACGTTGATCGACTCAATCGCTGCGGATTTGCTCTCAAACAATCCCGAATGGATGTATTCACTTGAACCTTGGTTGTAGTGACCGGGAATCAATTGCCGCAGCGATACTGCGGTGATTTGCTTGGTGCCAGGTTTTGTCAGGACCGAAATGTCGAGTTCCCCCAAAACCGGGGTCTTCTTGTCAGCACCGAGCCACTTCTCATTCATGATTCCCTTGCAAGCCTTGACGACAGCAAATCGGCCCGGGGCTGATCTGGAAGCGGTGCTCAGTGTCGAACTGTCTTGTTCTTGCTTTTGTCCGCAAGCCACCAGAAACGGAACAACAAAGAATGCAGACAAGAATTTGCTTTTCATAATACCTCCCAGCTCGAGACACTGTGACGGAATCGTTCAATATGTCGCCATTCCAAAGAAAGATACGTGCCAAGCCAATCCTTCTGAAATTATTAAAAAAAGACTCAGGTTGGGTGTAAAGAGTTTCGACAGTGTATGCGTCATGCGACGACCACCGTTCAGGAGAGTCTTGAATCCTGGTTGTGCTTCGATACAAAAAACATCACGTCGAGAATCGTAATTGGGAGCTTGTCCCAGCTGCAGACAAAAAAAGAGATCCCCGGGGAAAATTTCCACTTCGAGAATCTCAATCAAGTCAGACAAAATGCTGAATCTGCAAAATCACATCGACAGGATTTCTTTTTCCTTTGCAGTGCAAAGTTCGTCGATCTTTTTGGTGTAGGTGTCGGTCAGCTTCTGGATTTCGTCATTGCTGCGCTTCACTTCATCCTCAGACCAACCGTGTTCCTTTTGAGCGGACTTGGATTTGGTGTTGCCTTCCTGGCGATGATGACGAACAGCGACCTTGGCGTCTTCGCCAATCTTCTTGACCTGCTTCGCAATCTCCTTGCGGCGCTCTTCCGACAATGCAGGAATTGGCACGCGGATGATCTTGCCATCATTTTGCGGCGTATAGCCCAGACCAGAGGTCAGAATTGCCTTTTCGATGGCTGTCAGCTGAGATTTGTCGTGTGGATTGACAGTGATCAATCGAGCTTCGGGAGTTGCCATGGAAGCAACTTGCTTCAAGGGAACCCGTGCACCATAGGATTCAACCCGAACATCGTCGAGCAAGCTTGTGGATGCACGACCGGTACGGATTTTGGTCAGGTCGTCCTGCAACGACTTGATTGACTTTTCCATGCCTTCCTTAACTTTTCCAACCAATGTGGCTTTATCCATTTCAGGTATCCTCAATAAAAGATTGGCAGGACCCGATCGTCCCGCCAGACCAGAAAATGCTCATACTGCTCTGGCAGTGAGCTGTCCAGCTCAGAGGCCAAAGCGGCTGCGCCGGAACTGTTTCTTGAGCTTCTTGATTTCCGTCCACGCAATTTCAGATGTTTCGATGTTGGTCAGGCGCATTTCCACTTGGTAAGTGACTGTCTTGTAGCCATCTGCCTCGGCAACCTGGCTGGAAATAGCCCCCACCATAAAGAAATCTGCGGAATGCTGTTTGCCGGGTCCTTTGGCGGAACCCTGCTTCACAACACCCGACTGCTGATACTTGTACTCATCAAGAATCTTTTGCCGCTGAGCGCCGTCCAGGAAACGCACCTTGCCGCTGTTGAGCAATTCATTGCGCACGGCTTCAAAGAGGGCTTTGGTGTCGATTTGCTCAGACGTCCGGTTCTCGAAATCATCCACCAAAAGAAATGGTCTTTTGCCTTGCGCTTCGCGGACGAACTCCTTCAACCAAGGCTTGGCCAGGGCAGAACGAATCATCTCTTCTCCGGTCAGGCGGGCGTCGGTCTCGTTCCAACGATCATCAACAATCTCAACTTTGTTTGGGTCAGCGTAGTTGCCCTGTGTGGTCTGACATGCCGACAGGCCTGCGGTTCCCAAAACCAACATGCATGGAAAAATGCGTTTCATTGAAAATTGTGTCATAGAAGTCGACCTCTCTTTGATAATCCGACGGTAGGGGGAGTATATCCGTTCGGAAAGCAGAGGAGCAAGGCCAGAGGACCTTTTCGGGGTATTGCCATGCAAGGTGAAAAATTTCTGTCGGTGGGCGACGATCTTTCGTTCGACTTTTTGGTCATCGGAAGTGGGATCGCGGGAGCGAGCCTGGCCTTGAAGCTTGCCGAGCTCGGAAAAGTTGCAATTGTCTGCAAAGACGAGCTGGGTGAAACGAACACCCGCTATGCACAGGGCGGTATTGCAAGCGTCTTTCTGGAACACGACAGCTACGAAGCGCACACGCAAGACACACTCATTGCCGGCGCAGGACTCTGCCATGACGATGTTGTTCGCAAAGTTGTCGGCTCAGGCCCCAAAGCCATCAAGGAACTCATCGACATTGGGGTACAGTTCACACCCGCTGACGAAAAAAGTCCCGATTTTGAATATCATCTAACCCGCGAGGGCGGGCACAGCGCGCGCAGGATCATTCACGCCGACGACATGACCGGCATGGCGGTTCAAAAAGCATTGACCCATTGTCTGCGCGAAAACCCCAACGTTTCTGTTTTTGAAAATCACACCTGCATAGACCTGATTGTCACCGACAAGGCGTGCCCGGATTTTTCAAGAAACCGCGCCCTTGGTGCCTACGTGCTCGACGAAAATCAACGAGAAGTGCGATCGTTTTTGGCAAAATGTACTTTTCTTGCGACCGGCGGACACGGGAAACTCTATCTCTATACATCGAATCCTGACATTGCTTCGGGTGACGGTGTAGCCATGGCTTGGCGCGCCGGCGCGCGGGTCGCCAATCTTGAATTCATGCAGTTTCACCCCACCTGCCTGTTCAGCCCCAAAGAAAAGAACTTCCTCATCAGCGAAGCTATCCGCGGCGAAGGCGGCATTCTTCTGTCACGCAAGGGCGAGCGCTTCATGGAACACGTTGACCCACGCAAGGAGTTGGCTCCCCGTGACATCGTCGCCAGGGCCATCGACGCCGAAATCAAGAAAACAGGCGAGCCATATGTGCTGCTCGACATCTCGCACAAGCCAGCAGACTTCGTTCGCCAGCACTTTCCAAACATCTACTCAACCTGCTTTGACCTTGGCATCGACATCACCAAAGAGCCCATTCCGGTTGTGCCTGCAGCTCACTACAGCTGCGGCGGTGTTGTAACCGACTCACGTGGCCGCACCGGCATCAAATCATTGTGGGCACTGGGCGAAGTCGCCTGCACGGGATTGCATGGCGCAAACCGTCTTGCATCCAATTCATTGCTCTAAGGGCTTGTGTTCGCGGGATTCATTTTTGAAGATGTGCGAACCCTTTGGGACTCAATCAAATCCAACCCGATTCCAAAGGTCCCGAAATGGCAATTGGGCAAAGCATGTGAGGCTGATGAAATGGTTGTTGTCAGCCAGCTTTGGGATGAGATTCGCCGAACCATGTGGAATTACGTGGGCATCGTGCGCTCAGACAAACGCCTTGCCCGCGCCGATGCGCGCATCCGGCAAATTTCCGAAGAGATCGAAAATTACTATTGGGACGTGGTCCCGAGCCGGGCTCTTCTTGAGGTGCGTAATCTTGCAGCAGTTGCTGCACTCACAGTGAAATGTGCGCGTGCCCGAAAGGAAAGCCGGGGAATCCATTTCTCCTTGGATTACCCACAACTGGACGATGCCAACTTCCGCAAGGATACAGTCCTCTGTTGAAACCTCCCTTGACAGGTTTAAGAGTCCGCTTAGCCTTTCGCGCTAAGAGTTCTTGGGGTATGAAGCCCCGCAGATGTGCATCGTAGTTGAATTACCAGGGAGGCCTCACATGGCAAAATCAATCCGTCCGTTGAATGACCGCATCCTCGTCCAGCGCGTTGAAGCTGAGCAAAAGACAGCCGGTGGAATTCTTCTTCCAGACAACGCCAAAGAAAAGCCTGCTGAAGGACGCGTCATTGCAGTTGGCAACGGCAAGACTCTCGAAAACGGCACACGCCGTCCACTGGAAGTCAAAGTTGGCGACCGCATCCTGTTCGGCAAGTGGAGCGGAACAGAAGTCAAGATCGACGGCACTGAGCATCTTCTCGTCAAGGAAGAAGAAGTTCTGGCCATCGTTGAAGGCTAATAAACAAGTTTCACATTCACTTCGGTTTTTTTAGGCAAAGGAAAATCAGCCATGGCAGCAAAGATGATCAGCTTCAACGAAAGCGCCCAGAAAAAAATCCTGGTCGGCGTCAACACACTCGCAAACGCGGTGAAGGTCACGCTCGGGCCGAAGGGTCGCAATGTTTTGATTGAGAAATCGTTTGGTGCGCCGCTCATCACCAAAGACGGTGTGACGGTTGCGAAGGAAATCGAGCTTGAAGACAAGTTCGAAAACATGGGCGCACAGATGGTCAAGGAAGT